>NZ_CAXTGZ010000156.1:0-11730 GCF_964243625.1 uncultured Caballeronia sp. | reverse complement strand
TCATGCTGAGTCGGTGCAGATCACTTACGATCCAACCAAAGTCACATACGGCCAATTGCTGCAGATCTATTTCTCGGTTGCGCACGATCCGACCGAACTCAACCGGCAAGGCCCGGATAGCGGCACGCAATATCGTTCGGCGATCTTTCCGGCGAACGACATGCAAAAGCAGGTGGCGCAAACCTATATTGCGCAGTTGAACAAAGCGCATGCGTTTCCAGCGCCGATCGTGACGCGAACCGACGCGCTCAAGGGCTTTTATCCGGCCGAGTCTTACCATCAGAATTACCTGACGCTGCACCCGGATGCGCCTTACATTGCGATCAACGATCTGCCCAAGGTCGAAAATCTCAAGCGTTTGTATCCGACGTATTATCGGGACCAGCCGGTGTTGTTGAAGGTAGCATCGGAATAAGAAAAATGGCGGCGGATAGTTCATCCGCCGCCATTCTTCACTGCGCAGCTTGCGTCGATTTTCTCAGCTTCGCAACATCAGCCGGTGCAACGGCAGGCGCGCCGTTGTTCCAGCCCGCGCGAATGAAAGTCAGCACATCGGCGATTTGCTGATCGCTGAGGACCGGTGCGTACTTGGGCATCGGGTACGCGGCCGGAATGCCCTGGATCACGAGATCCTGCGTGCCGTTCAGCGTGACGTTGATCAACGACGAAGCATCCTTCTCCATCAGGTTCGGATTACCCGCAAGCGGTGCGAGCAGCGGGGCGAACGCCTTGCCGTCCACGCCATGACAATGCATGCAGTAGGCGGTGTAGACCTTCGCGCCGCCATCGTTGGCGGGATGCGCGAGCAGCGCCGTGGTCGCCTTCGCATCGTATGCGTAAGCGGTCGCGTTGGTGCCACCCGCTGGCGGCAACGACTTCAGGTAGGTGGACATGGCGGCCAGATCCTGATCGTTCATGCCTTGCGTGCTGTGGTTGATCACGTCGGTCATGGACCCGAACGCCGTTGCATGCGCGTTCGCTCCGGTCTTCAGGAACTGGGTCAGGTCCGCATCCGACCAGCGCCCCAGACCGACGTTATGCTCGCCAGTCAGGTTCGATGCAAACCAGCCGTCCAGCACGCCGCCCGTAAGCCATGCGCCACCGCTTTCATCGAGCGCCTTCTCCTGGAACGCAATACCGCGAGGCGTATGGCATGAGCCGCAATGCCCGAGTCCCTGGATCAGGTACGCACCGCGATTCCACGCAACGTCTTTCCCGTCCTTGTCGCGATAAACGCCTTTATCGAGGAACACCATGTTCCAGAATTTGAGCGGCCAGCGCATGTTGAGCGGGAACGGAATATCCGGCGCACGATTTGCCTGGTTGACCGGCGCCACGCCCTTCATGAAGTAGGCGTAGAGCGCCTTGACGTCGTCATCGCGAACCTTGGTGTAGGACGGATAGGGCATCGCCGGATAAAGATTGTGTCCGTCCTTCGATACCCCCTGACGCACCGCCTTGTCGAAATCCTCCTCGGTCCAGTTGCCTATGCCCGTCTGCGGGTCCGGTGTGATGTTGGTCGTGTAGATCTTCCCCATGGGCGTGGTCATGGGCAGGCCGCCGGCGAACGGTTTGCCCTTGGGCGCGGAATGGCAAGCCACGCAATCGCCGGCTTTCGCGAGATACGCACCACGGGCGACAAGCGGGTCGTCTGTCGGCGCAGCAGCATGCGCAAGCATGGGCAAGCTGAAGGTGAGGGCGATCGCAGAAACGAGTTGTTTGATCATCATGTGTGCCCTCACGCGCTCAGCAGTTGACGGCCCACGGGCAACTGCCGCAGACGTTTGCCGGTAGCGGCGTAGATCGCGTTGGTCAGCGCGGGGGCGAGTGCTGCCGTCCCCGGTTCGCCGATCCCTCCGGGCGCTTCGCTGCTCTTGACTATGTGTACCTCGATGGGGGGTGTCTGGTCGATCCGCAACATGCGGTAGTCGGTGAAGTTGGCTTGCTCGACACGGCCGTCCTTGATCGTGATCTCGCTATAAAGCGCCGCCGTGATGCCGAAGATGATGCCGCCCTGGATCTGCGCTTCCACCGTATTCGGATTCACGACCATGCCACAATCGACCGCGCATACCACGCGATTGACGGCCACTTCGCCGTCGCCGTCCACGGTTACGTCGACCACCATGCCGAAGAAGCTGCCGAACGCGTGCATGACCGATACACCCCGGCCCTGACCCTTCGGCGACGCGGTGCCCCAGCCGGCTTTCTGCGCGGCGACATCGAGCACGTTCTGCGCGCGCGGTGTCTTGCCGAGCAGGTCACGCCGATATTTTACCGGGTCGACCTTGGCCTGAGCCGCGAGTTCGTCCATGAAACTTTCGACTACGAAGGTACCGCGCGTCGGACCTACGCCGCGCCAGAACGCGGTGGGAATGTCCATGGGTTCCTGGCGCACATAGTCGATGAACTGATTCGGCAAGTCGTAGGGCAGGTCGGCGGAGACTTCCACTGCGTCCGGGTCGAGCCCGTTCTTGAAGGCGGGCGGTGCGAACCGCGCCATGACCGACGAGCCCACGATCCTGTGTTGCCAGGCGATGGGTTTTCCGTTTGCATCGAGGCCGGCCGAGATCACGTCGTAGTAATACGGGCGATACATGTCGTGCTGGACGTCCTCCTCGCGCGTGTACGTGACCTTCACGGGCGTGCCGACCTGCTTGCCGATCTTCAACGCCTGCTCGATGAAGTCTGTTTCCAGCCGCCGGCCAAAACCGCCGCCGAGCAGATGGTTATGCACGGTGATCTTGTCGGCGGAAAGGCCGGTGATTTTCATGGCGGTATCGACGGCGCGGGTGGGGACTTGCGTGCCGACCCAGATATCGCAGCCATCGGCACGCACGGACACCGTGCAATTCACCGGCTCCATGGTCGCGTGGGCAAGGAAAGGCTGCTGGTACACGGCGTCGACGCGGGTTTTGGCGTCGCTGAAACCCTTCTTGGTATCGCCGTCCTTGCGAGCGACGGCGCCGTCTTTCTTCGATGCATCCGCGAGTTGCTGAACGACCTTCGCTGTCGAAAAGTCTGCACCGCGGCCTTCGTTCCATTTCAGATCGAGCGCAGCGGCGCCGCGTTTTGCGGCCCACGTATGGTCGCCGATGACGGCCACGCCGTTGTCGAACCGGATCACCTGACGCACGCCGGGAATCTTTTTCGCGTTGGTATCGTCAACTGAAACCAGCGTGCCGCCGAACACCGGGCTGTTCACGATTGCGGCATACACCATGCCGGGCAAGCGGACATCGAGACCGAACACCGCCGTGCCGTCAACCTTCTCCGGCGAATCCAGGCGCTTTTGCGCGGTGCCGATTATTTTGAAATCCTTAGGATCCTTGAGCGTGACGTTTTGCGGTGGCGGAAGTTTCGATGCGGCATCCACCAGTTGACCGTAGCCAATGCGCCGGCTGGTTGCCGCATGCACCACTTCGCCACGTTCCGCATGACAGGTTGCCGGTTCGACCTGCCATTGTTGCGCCGCGGCGGAGATCAGCAGCACGCGTGCGGTCGCGCCGGCTTGGCGCATGGGCTTCCACGCATAGCGAATGGACGTCGAGCCGCCAGTCAGTTGGCCGCCGAGCAATGGATCCGTGAAGAGCTTTTCGTTGGGCGGTGCGTGATCGATCACCACGCTGTCGAGCGGCACTTCCAGTTCTTCCGCGATCAACATGGGGATCGACGTGTAGATGCCCTGGCCCATCTCGACCTTGGGAATCACCAGCGTGACCTTGCCGGTTGCATCGATCTGGATGAATGCGTTCGGTTCGAACACACCGCTTTGCGGCGCCTCGTTGGCATCGCCGCCAATCACCGACTTACCCTTGGGCGCTTCGCCCTGGCTTGCGGCCGGCAGGCTGAAACCGAGCATCAGGCCACCGCCCATTGCCGCGCCAACCGACACGCCGAGTTTTAAAAACATACGCCGGTTCACGCCGGCAGGCGCGCGGCGATTTTGTGCTTCCAGCAGTCCTCGCGACATGTCACGCTCCCTTGGCAGCGTGCTTGACGGCGGCGCGAATGCGGTTATAGGTTCCACAGCGGCAGATGTTGCCGGCCATGGCGGCGTCTATTTCGGCATCGGACGGATCGGGGTTCGAGGCAATCAGCGAGGCTGCCGACATGACCTGACCCGACTGGCAGTAACCGCACTGCACGACATCCAGCGCAACCCATGCGTCCTGCACTTTCTTGCCGGCGGGCGTGGCGCTGACCGCTTCAATGGTCGTGACCTTGCGGTTTCCCACGGCCGCAATCGGCAGCACGCACGAGCGCACGGCCACGCCGTCGAGATGGACCGTGCATGCGCCGCATTGCGCGATGCCGCAGCCGAATTTTGTACCTGTGAGACCCACGAGATCGCGAAGCACCCAGAGCAAGGGCATGTCGGGTGGGGCATCGACCGTATGAGAGTCGCCGTTTATGGAAAGGGTGGTCATCTACAACTCCAGTTGTCGTGGGGATTTTTTTTGGGTCTGTCTTCACCGCAACTTCTTATACAAGATTACGACGAATCTCGCCAAATTCACATCAAGTCCATAAATGGCGCTTGTCACCTGGCAAAAATATTCTGGAATAAACCCTTCGCCAATGGGTTAGCGCTGGCATTACCGTCCTTTCAAGCCTTCGTACGAGGTGCACATCATGTCTTCCAATTGCCTTACTGCCTTGCGCGCTCGCTGTGTTGCGTTGGCGGCGGTTCCTGTTGCTGCTGCGACTGCCCTGGGGCTGGGAGTCCTGCCCGCGCATGCCGCTGATACGTCGCAAACAAGCGCCGAAGCGCCATTTCTCGCCGAGAACGACGAAGCAATGACGCGCATGATGGACGCCATGACGATCAAGCCGAGCGGCGACGTCGATCATGATTTCGTGGGCATGATGCTGCCGCATCACCAGGGCGCCATCGACATGGCGCAGGCGGAATTGCGCTATGGGCACAACGAGCAGCTACGACGCATCGCGCAGGAAATCGTCGTTGAGCAGCAGCAGGAAATCATCGCAATGCGCCTTGCATTGGGCCAGCCATTGCCGCCTTCTGCGCCTGCGCCGGATCAAGGGCAAGCACCCGCTTCAACCGTTTCACCCACAACAATGACCATGCCCATGCCGTCGTCCATGCGCATGCAACAGGAGTCGAAATGAAAAAATCCCATGTGTTCTGCGCGGTATTGAGCGCTGTTTCATCGCTTGCGTTTGCAGGCCAGGCGCCCGGACTTGCGTCCGCGCCCGACATGGCGATCAGCCATCACGATCGCGTTTATGCCGCCGAGCAATTCTCCAATACCGTCTCGGTCACCGATCCCGTCGACAACAAACTGGTCGGCGTGATCCGTCTGGGCGATCCGTCGCCGGGCAATTTCAGCCCCTTGTACAAGGGGCAGGTGCTTGTGCACGGCATGGGCTTTTCGCCCGATCACAAGACGATCGCGGTGGTGTCCATCGGCTCGAATTCGGTTTCGTTCATCGATACCCAGACGAACGCGGTCAAGCACGTGACCTATGTCGGCCGAGCGCCGCATGAAGCGTTCTTCACGCCGGACGGCAACGAAGTGTGGGTGACGGTGCGCGGCGAAAACTATGTGTCCGTCCTGGATGGACATACCTACGAAGAGAAGACCCGCATCATTACGCCGGCGGGTCCGGGCATGCAGATCTTCTCGCCCGATGGCAAATACGGTTACGTGTGTTCATCGTTCAATCCGGAAGTCGATGTCGTCTCCGTGGCGGATCACAAGATTGTCGGGAAGGTCACGCAGGTGAGCCCGTTCTGCCCGAACATCGCGGCGACGCCCGATGGCAAGCAAGTCTGGTTCACGCTGAAAGATACCGGCAAGACGCAGGTGTTCGATGCACGCCCGCCGTTCGCCACGCTCAAGGTGATCGATACAGGTCCGATCACCAATCACGTGAACATCGTCCATAACGCCAACGGCACGTTCGCCTATGTGACGGTCGGCGGATTGAATCAGGTGAAGGTGTTCCGCACCGATGACTTCTCGCAGGTCGCGACTATTGATGTCGGTAAGCTGCCGCACGGCATCTGGCCATCGGGCGATGGCACCCGTGTCTACGTTGGACTGGAAAACGCCGACGCCATGGCTGCAATCGATACGCTGACGAACAAGGTCATCGCGACCGTTCCAATCGGACAGGCGCCTCAAGCGGTTGCATACGTGCCTGACGCGGTGCCTGAAGGCGATGGTACGCAGAATACGCAACCGCTCGGGCTTGCAGGCGAAACCGCGCACTTGAACATGGTGGCGGTGGGTGGTGGCAATGCAAGCGGTGGTGCGCCAACCAGCGTTGCACTCTTCGACCAGGGCTTGCTGCAAGTGTTGCAGGCGTCGGCGACGGGCCTGGAGCCCAAGTCGCCCTACGTGCTGGGACTCTCCGATAACCCCGATGGCAGCGGCAAGATCGAATCGCTTGCGAAGTTCATGACGAATCCAGCGGGGTCTGCGATCGTCAACGCTATTGGCCAGATCAGGCAAGTGGTCTTGCCTGGCGCCAACACCGCCAGCGACAAACGGCGTTATCTGGTGATCGCCCCGCAGACGTCGGGCGTGCCGGGAGCAGCGGTGCAAGTGCAGGCCCTTTAAGCGATACCTGTTGGACGACACGCAGGCGTGAAGCCGCCGGAAGCCGAAGCTTCCAGCGGCCTTTTCATAAGCCTCATCTATGTCTTAAACGCTTGCAGTCTCGCAATCCGTCAGCACGACGAAAGCGCGTGCCTCGTGCTTCGAGAATCGCGAACAAATTTTCGAGATCGCAGGAATAAACACAGCGAAGAATGGGTTAGCCCTTGTACCAACCGCATGAAACAAGGTTGGGATACCTCAATCAACCGGAGTAGAGAAAATGAAGAAACTTGCCCTCTTTGCTGTG
Source organism: uncultured Caballeronia sp. (assembly GCF_964243625.1). Lineage (NCBI taxonomy): Bacteria > Pseudomonadati > Pseudomonadota > Betaproteobacteria > Burkholderiales > Burkholderiaceae > Caballeronia > uncultured Caballeronia sp. The sequence goes on along the minus strand of NZ_CAXTGZ010000156.1, from coordinate 4,854 downwards.
TCCGCCGCTGTCCTCGTTTCATCGACCGCTTTCGCCCAGGGACTCACGCGCGCCGAAGTGCGCCAGCAGCTTGTCGAAGCGCAACAAAATGGTTCGGAGTACGTGACGGACGCGTCGTATCCGGACGTCAGCCCCGCGTTTCAAAGTCAGTTTGCCAATCGTCAGGAAAGCGCTGCCGCGTATGGCGGTGTTGCGTCCGGCTCCAGCGTGAGCGCACCGCGCATGCCTGTGACGGGATCGCAAGGGCATGGTGCGTGTGTCGGCCCGGTCAGCTTCTGCAATATCTATGCGGGTTCGTAATTCGCAGTTCCTCGTTGATCAAAGGCACGACGCAGGGCGCTCACTTGCTTAAGCGAATGCAGACATGAAAAACAATCAATCGCATTCGCCTGAGCGAACGTCGAGCGAGCAGTAAATGACTAATTACACGGCATGCCTTATTCGAGCGCCGCTGCCGGCCCGAAAAATTCATGACGGGTCTGCGCTTCCGGCACGCCCAGCGCCTTCAACGTCCGTTTCATCGCTTTCATGAACGGTAGCGGTCCAAGGAAATAAGCGTCTACATCACGTGTTTCCGGCAGCCATTTTGCGAGTCGCGCTTCATCGAGATAACCTGTGCCATGGGCCGGCGCATCCCCATTACGCGATTCGGAATAGCAATAAAAGCGCTTCAATCGCGGATGCTTTTCCGCCTGTGCATCGACGAAATCACGGAACGCATGAACACCGCTATTGCGTGCAGCGTGAATGAAATACACAGGGCGCTCGGTTTCAAGCGCGGCTTCGAGCATTGCAAGCGCGGGTGTGATGCCAACGCCGCCCGTGATCAGCACGAGCGGTTTTTCAGTGTGCTTCAGCTTGAAGTCACCCGCGGGCGCAAGCAGTTCGATGGTGTCGTTCTCCTTGAGATTTTCGTGCAGATGCTTCGATACCCGGCCATCAGGCTCGCGCTTCACGCTGATGCGATATTCGCGGCCGTTTGCCGCTGCCGATAATGAATAGTTGCGGCGCACTTCTTCGCCGTCGAGAACGAGTCGCACGCCAATGTATTGGCCTGGCTGGAAGGCGAGCAGTTCTCCGCCGTCATCCGGGCGCAAATAGAACGATGTGATTTCGTCGCTTTCCACAACCTTTTGCGCGACGCGGAACAAGCGCGTCCCGCGCCAGCCTCCCGGCGTGTTTTCACGCTCGACGTACATCGATTCCTCAAGACCGATCAACAGATTCGCGAGTTGGCCGTAAGCGGCAGCCCATGCGTCGATCACGGCATCGGTGGCGATCTCTGCGCCGAGTACTTCACGAATGGATCGAAGCAGACAAGAGCCAACCAGCGGATAGTGCTCGGGCAGGATGTCGAGCGCGACGTGTTTATTCACGATCTGCGAAACCAGATCGCCGAGTTGTTCGAGTTGATCGATGTGCTTGGCGTACATCAGCACGCCGTTTGCCAGTGCGCGCGGTTGCGCGCCGCTCGCCTGATGCGCCTGGTTGAAATACGGACGCACTTCCGGGTGCTCGTTCATCAGGAGCCCGTAAAAGTGTGTGGCCAGCGCCTCGCCGCCGGTTTCAAGAAGCGGGACGGTCGCCTTGACGATGGCACGGTGTTCTGCAGAAAGCATGGCGGAATTCCTTTTTTTGTTGGATTGAGCGGCACAAATCAGGCAGTGGCTATGCCTCTTTACCCAAGTTTCATGCCACACTTGCACCCTATTGAAATCAATGGCTTGCGAAACTGGATGGTTAGAAAGACTCTTGTCAAAAAGACTCGGGATGAAGTCAATATGACCTCGCGGCTCCTGCTCGATGCGCTGGTGCCGCTGATGCAGGATCTGTCGCGCGACCTCTCCGATGCCGAGCGTTATAGGCGCCTGCTGCAGACCATGCGCACGCTGTTCCCCGCCGATGCCGCCGCTTTATTGCGGCTGGAAGGTGACACGCTGGTGCCGCTGGCGACTGAAGGGCTGAGCATGGATACGCTCGGACGCCGCTTTCGTGTCGCGGAACATCCGCGCTTCGTGCAACTGCTCGCCAACACCGGGCCTACGCGATTCGCGTCGGATTCCGATCTTCCCGATCCTTACGACGGACTCGTCCAGGCGGTATCGGGTCATCTCGAAGTGCACGATTGCCTTGGGTGTCCGCTCGTGATCAACGGGCAACCGTGGGGCCTGCTTACGCTCGATGCGCTCGATCCGGCGCGCTTCGACAGCATCGACATGTCGTCGGTCAGCGCTTTTCTGAGCCTTGCGGCCGCGACAGTCAGCGTGGTGGAACGCATCGATACATTGGCCAGGACCAGCGAGGAAGAACGCCGGCGTGCTGAGGCGTACAGGCAAGCGCACGGCCAGAGCCGTCGCACGATGATCGGCAACAGCAAGTCGCACAAGCGCATGATCCAGGAGATCGGCATCGTGGCCGGAAGCGACCTGACCGTGCTGATCACCGGCGAGACCGGCGTTGGCAAGGAGCTCGTTGCGAACGCGATTCACGCGGCGTCCCCGCGGGCGAACAAACCGCTGATCAGCCTGAATTGCGCGGCGCTACCCGATACGCTGGTCGAGAGCGAATTATTTGGCCATGTACGCGGCGCGTTTTCGGGCGCGTCTGCGGACCGGCGCGGCAAGTTCGAACTCGCCGATGGCGGGACGCTCTTCCTCGACGAAGTCGGCGAACTCTCACTGAGCGTGCAGGCAAAGCTGTTGCGTGTCCTCCAGAACGGCCAGCTTCAGCGCATAGGTTCGGATCGCGACCATACGGTGGATGTCCGCGTGATTGCCGCGACCAATCGCGACCTCGTGGAAGAGGTGAGAGCGGGGCGGCTCAGAGCCGATTTTTATCATCGGCTCAGTGTGTATCCGCTGCGGGTGCCACCGTTGCGCGAGCGTGGCCGCGACGTATTGATGCTGGCCGGAAGTTTCCTCGAAGAAAACCGCTCGCGGCTGGGTCTGTCGGGTTTGCGTCTTTCAAGCGATGCGCAAGCTGCATTGCTCGACTACGCCTGGCCCGGCAACGTGCGCGAACTCGAACATCTGGTTGGCCGCAGCGCATTGAAAGCGCTTGCGTCTCAAGCTGAGCCGCCGCGTATCCTGAGCCTGACTGCGGCTCACCTCGGACTCGACGATGCCCAACAGGAAAGCGCGAAGGTGGAGGCTCCCACGCCTCGAACGCCGGTAGAGGACTTCCGCACGGCGGTCACATCGTTTGAGCGAACGGTCCTGCAGAACGCATTGGCGCGCAACAATCAGAACTGGGCGTCCACCGCGCGTGAGTTGCAGCTGGATCGGGCCAACCTCAACCGGCTTGCCAGGCGTCTTGGACTTAAATGAAACTTTGGTCATATGGATGCCATCGTTTCAGCACACCAACGCTCGAACGATTGCATACGTTTTTGATCCGAATTTCGCTAACGAATTACTTTAAAAAATTCGACCTCGTTCAAGCGAAATTCCGCGCATTTATTGATCTCGATCATTGAACGTCAAGGCTCTTCATTTCGGGCTTTTGAATCATTACTTAAATGATTAATAATTCGCGGGGTCATGTGAATCTTGGCTCTCGGCAAAAAGCTTTAAGTGCTTTAAGCTTCGCTGATGCCGCACTCAAGCAAGTTTAAAGTCCAGGCCAACAAATAGCGTCGTATAAGAAATCGCTGTAGCCCATGACTACAGACACAAAAACCCGATTGAGGACACAACGGTGGGCATTCGCAGCGTCGTCATTTCATTAGTGCTGCTCGCGGTATCGAGCGCGGGTGGGCTCGCGGCCGGCGCTCCGCCTGCTGAAAAGGCGCCCGACACCATGCAGGCGCGCGTTCTTGCTTGCGCCGCGTGTCACGGCGCGCAAGGCGAGGGTACGAGCAATGATTATTATCCGCGGCTCTCGGGCAAGCCCGCCGGTTATCTTTACAACCAGTTACTTGCCTTTAGGGACGGCCGCCGGCAGTACCCGCCAATGAATTATTTATTGGCTTATCTCCCGGACGCTTATTTGCATCAGATTGCCGAACATCTTGCCGGCGAGCGGCCGCCTTTTCCTGTACTGCCACCTGTGACCGCCGACGCAGCGACACTCGCACTGGGCAAGTCGCTCGTGAATAACGGTGCGCCGACGCGCAAGATTCCCGCGTGCGCTGCATGTCATGGCGCGGCGCTTACCGGTATGGAGCCTGCCGTTCCGGGCTTGCTTGGCTTGCATGCCGACTACATCACCGCGCAATTGGGCGCGTGGCGTTACGGCACCCGCAAGACGCTTGCGCCCGATTGCATGCATGACATCACCAGCAAGCTTGCCGATCGCGATATCACCGCCATAGCGGCATATCTGGCGTCCTTGCCGGCTCCGGTCGATCCCGTTCCGGTCGCGGCCGGCTCTCTCAAGATGCCGCTCGCTTGCGGCACTGTCCCTAACCCTTAAGGCGAGGAAATCGACGTGTTCAGTTTCCGGACCCTGATGCTTCTCTGCATGTTTGTCGTGGCGTCAAATGCGCAAGCGGCTGACCCGTCAATCGTTGCTCGTGGCGAATACCTTGCGCGCGCCGGTGATTGCATCGCGTGTCATACCGTTCCTGCCGGCAAGCTCTTTGGTGGCGGCCGGCCAATGGAAACACCATTCGGTACGCTCTATACACCGAACATTTCGTCGGATAAGGAGAGCGGTATCGGCAAGTGGAGCTCGGCTGAGTTCTACAACATGATGCACACGGGCAAGTCGCGTACTGGCGAGCTGCTCTATCCTGCCATGCCGTTTGCGTCCTATACGAAAGTGACGCGCACCGATTCCGATGCGATCTATGCGTATCTCTTGTCGACGCCTCCCATTGCGCAGCCTAACCGTGCGCACGAGTTGCGTTTTCCG
>NZ_CAXTGZ010000155.1:0-11786 GCF_964243625.1 uncultured Caballeronia sp. | reverse complement strand
CGGGTCGCCGAGCAGGCATTGCGCGAGCAGCAAGCGCTGACGTTCGCCGCCAGACAACTCGGACAAAGGACGCGCGGCGAGCGCGCGGCCATCGACGAGATCGAGCACGCGATCCACGTCGGCTTGTGCCGCGGCACTTGCACGCGGCAAACCCCAGCGGTGACCGTCGGCGGCCATCGCGACAAAATCGCGGCCACGCACGCGCCGTCCGGCAAGACCGCTGCGTATCTGCGGCATATAACCAATCGATGCATTGCCGCGCACCACCGCCGCGCCGTTCACGCGGATCGCGCCTTGGGACAAGGGCAGGAGCCCCAGCATCGCGCGCATGAGCGTGGTCTTCCCGGCGCCATTCGGCCCCAGCACGCCGATAAACTCACCCGCCGCGACGCTGAAGCTCGCGTCGTTCAGGATCGGCCGGCCGCCGAGTTCAAGCGTGACGTGCTCGACGGTTAGCGCCCCCGCTTTTGTCGATGCCGTCATCAAGACGCATCCTCGAACGTCCAAACACTCATCTCGTCTTTCCCTGCAACGCAGCCGACAACGCGTCGAGCTGCGAGGTCATCCATGTCTGGAAGGTCTTGCCGGCGGGCAGCGTCTCGGTGACGCTGATGCTCGGCACGTGTGAATCGTGAGCTACTTTCAGCATGCGCTTGGTCAACGCTTCCGATGCCTGACTGTTATAGATCAGCACGTGCACCTGACGATCACGCAAATCCTTTTCGAACGCGGCGATATCCGAGGCGCTCGGTTCCGTATCGTTCATGGCGGCAAGCTGGAAGCGGGCATTGCGCATATCGAGGCCGATCGCATCGGACATATAGCCGAATACAGGTTCCGTGGCCGTCACGGGCACGCCCTTGAACTGGCTTTTGAGCGCGGCGACACGCGTGTCGATGGGTTTCAACGACGTCAGGAACGTATCCAGTCGCGCATCGTAATCAGCCTTGTGCGCCGGGTCTGCCTGGACCAGATACGCGCTTACCGCTTTTGCGACAGTCGGCATGGTGGCCGGGTCATACCAAAGGTGGGGATTATCGCCGGATTTCTTGCCCGCCAGTTGAGCCGCGACGATTGTCGTGCGTCCTTTTCCCTTTGATGCCCCAAGCAGCTTGTCCATCCACGGATCGTAGTCGGCGCCGTTATACACGACAAGCGCCGCGTTCTGCAACGCGCGGGCGGTCTTCGGGCTGGCTTCGAAGAGATGCGGATCTTCGTCCGGGTTGCTCAGGATGCTGGTCACTTGGACGTGATTGCCGCCGAGTTGCTGCACCACATCGCCGTAGAAATTCTCGGCCGCGACCACCGCGACTGTCCCGTTGGCCGCGGTTTGCGCCACGGCTGTCCCGCCGAAGCTTGCAGAGAAAAGGGCAGTGCAGGTCAATAAAGCAGCGACAAGTTTGCTCATGGCGTTTCCTGGGATGGGTTTGTAAGGACGAGGAGCCCAGATCAAAGGCGACGTCCGAATTGACCGCGATGATATAACGTATCACTCGATCATGCACCTTTGGACGTCTGACCAAAGCATGTCGAGCACGCTTTCGGGCGTATCGACGCGTCCCGCAAAGCCACGCCGGTTGGGGTTTTCCCGCAGTTTTAGGTGCCTTTCCCGCGTCGCAGCATCGAAACATCACAACGTGCCTTGACACCGCCTCACGCGTCACCGATCATTCGACCACGCAGAGAGCAATTGATCACGCGATGAGCGTTCGCTCACTGCCCGAGCGAACAAAGCGGTCAAAAGACGAACCGGAGACAACCGTGAAATTGCAGGACAAGGTAGCTATCGTGACGGGTGCGGCCAGCGGTATCGGCGAAGCGGTCACCAAACGATTCCTGGACGAAGGCGCAAAGGTCGTCGTCGTCGATTTGAAAGATGAAGCCGAACTGGCGCAGCGCTTTGCGGATTACGCGGGCAACGTACTGGCAGTCAAAGCCGACGTCACCAGGCGCGAGGATCTGGAGCGCATTGTCTCTTCTACCGTCGACAAGTTCGGCGGCATCGACATCCTGTACAACAACGCGGCGCTCTTCGACATGCGCCCGATCCTCGACGAATCCTGGGACATCTTCGATCGTCTTTTCGCGGTGAACGTGAAAGGCATGTTCTTCCTGATGCAGCTCGTCGCGCAGCAAATGGTCAAGCAAGGCCGTGGCGGCAAGATCGTCAACATGTCGTCGCAGGCGGGTCGCCGCGGCGAGGCGCTAGTTTCCCACTATTGCGCAACCAAGGCCGCCGTGATCAGCTACACGCAATCGGCAGCACTTGGTCTTGCGCAGCATGGCATCAACGTGAACAGCATCGCACCGGGCGTGGTCGATACCCCGATGTGGGAAACCGTCGATGCGCTTTTCGCAAAATATGAAAACCGTCCGCTCGGCGAGAAGAAGCGCCTGGTCGGCGAAGCGGTACCGCTGGGGCGTATGGGCCTGCCGAACGATCTGACGGGCGCGGCCTTGTTCCTGGTATCGGCGGATTCGGATTACATCACCGCGCAGACGCTGAATGTGGATGGCGGCAACTGGATGAGCTGAACCTGTGGGCGGCGATGGCATTGAAAGCCGCATCGAAATCCGCCCGCAACGAATTCACGTTTCACGAGTACCAGAAAGTACGTAGTAGCCCGTATCAATCCGATCAGCCGATGATCGACGCGTCATGCAAGCCCGCAGCACGAGCGCCGTGCTAACGATAAAGGAGACGAAACAACATGAAACGCGCCACATTCACTCTTAAAAACCTGCCGATGCGCTCATTCGCGTGCGCCGCATTCGCTGCTGCCGCGCTTGTGCCGGTTGCCTCGAAGGCCGCGACCGTGACCATCGCGACACTTAACAACCCGGACATGATCGAGTTGAAGAAGCTGTCGCCGGCGTTCGAAAAAGCCAATCCGGATATCCAGTTGAAGTGGGTCATCCTGGAAGAAAACGTGCTGCGTCAGCGTGCCACCACCGACATCACCACGAACAGTGGCCAGTTCGACGTGATGGCGATCGGTACGTACGAAGCGCCGCAATGGGGCAAGCGCGGCTGGCTCGTGCCAATGACGAATCTCCCGGCTGACTACGATCTCGACGACGTGGTGAAGACCGCACGCGATGGCCTCTCGTATAACGGCCAGTTGTACGCACTGCCGTTCTATGTCGAAAGCTCGATGACGTATTACCGCAAGGACCTGTTCGAAGCGGCCGGCCTGAAGATGCCGGATCAGCCGACCTACGACCAGATCAAGCAATTCGCCGACAAGCTTACCGACAAAGCCAAGGGCCAGTACGGCATCTGCTTGCGCGGCAAGGCGGGCTGGGGCGAGAACATGGCGTTCGTATCGACGCTCGTGAATACGTACGGCGGCCGCTGGTTCGACGAGAACTGGAAGGCGCAGCTCGACACGCCGGAATGGCACAAGGCGATCACGTTCTACGCCGACTTGCTGAAGAACGACGGTCCTCCGGGAGCCAGCTCGAACGGTTTCAACGAGAACCTGACGCTGATGTCATCGGGCAAGTGCGCAATGTGGATCGATGCCACGGTTGCAGCCGGCATGCTCTACAACAAGTCGCAATCGCAAGTCGCGGACAAGATCGGCTTTGCTGCAGCGCCGGTTGCCGTGACGCCGAAGGGCTCGCACTGGTTGTGGTCGTGGTCGCTGGCCATTCCGAAGACGTCGAAGTCGCAAGACGCCGCGAAGAAGTTCGCGACGTGGGCAACATCGAAGGAATACATCCAGTTGGCTGCGAAAGATGAAGGCTGGGCATCGGTTCCTCCGGGCACGCGCAAGTCGACCTACGCCAATCCTGAGTACAAGAAGGCTGCGCCGTTTGGCGACTTCGTGCTGAGCGCAATTGAATCGGCTAACCCGAACGATTCTTCGATGAAGAAGATTCCGTACACCGGCGTTCAGTTCGTCGGCATTCCGGAGTTCCAGTCGTTCGGAACGGTGGTCGGCCAGTCGATTGCAGGCGTGGTCGCAGGACAAACCACTGTCGATGCAGCATTGAAAGCAGGCAACGCGACCGCGGACCGTGCGGTGAAGCAAGCCGGTTATCAAAAGTAATCCGAAGTAAGTTCTCTGGCAGTCGAGGCCCACACTCCTGGCGCCTAATGTAGTACAGCAGGCCGCGCCGCTCTTTCATCAAGAGCCCACGCGCGCGGCCTGCGCTTCATCGAGAGGTGACACGACCATGAGTCAACTTAATCCCCCCATATCGAATACGTACGCGGAGTCCGCGGCGGAGCGCGACAAGAAACGCGCGAAGTCGGTGCGCTGGCTGATCACGCCGTCGACTGCCGTATTGTTTTTGTGGATGGCCATCCCGCTTGCGATGACCATCTGGTATTCGTTTTCGAAATACAACTTGCTGAACCCGGACGTAAAGGGCTTCGCTGGCCTCGATAATTACGAGTTCCTCGCGACCGACCCGGCCTTCGGTCCGTCGATTGTCCATACGCTGGTGCTGATCGGTTCCGTGCTTGCCATTACCGTGATCGGCGGCGTGCTGCTCGCAGTGTTGTTCGATCGGAAGTTCATCGGGCAGGGCATTGCGCGATTGCTGGTGATTGCCCCGTTCTTCGTCATGCCGACGGTCAGCGCGCTGATCTGGAAGAACATGATCCTGCACCCGGTCTACGGACTGGTCGCTTCAGCAATGCGATCGATGGGGATGCAGCCGATCGACTGGTTTGGCGAGTATCCACTTTTTGCGGTGATCATGATAGTCGCGTGGCAATGGCTGCCGTTCGCGTTCCTGATTCTCTTCACGGCCATCCAGTCGCTCGACCAGGAGCAAAAGGAAGCGGCGCGGATCGACGGTGCGGGCGCTTTCTCGATGTTCTTCTACATCACGCTGCCGCACCTGAAGCGCGCGATTGCCGTGGTCGTGATGATGGAAACCATTTTCCTGCTGTCGATCTTCGCCGAAATCTATACGACAACCGGCGGCGGTCCCGGCACAGCGACGACCAACCTGTCATACCTGATCTACTCGCTTGGCTTGCAGCAATTCGACGTGGGCCTGGCATCGGCGGGCGGCATTCTGGCGGTCGTGCTGGCGAATATCGTGGCGTTCTTCCTCGTGCGGATGCTCTCGAAGAACCTGAAAGGGGAGTACGAATCATGAGCCATCCCGTTACCGCAACAACGTCCGCGCCGTTTCTCGATACGCTCAAGCGCAGCGTGCTTGGCGTGATTGCCTGGCTGTTCGCGCTGCTGCTGTTCTTCCCGATCTTCTGGATGACCATCACGGCATTCAAGACCGAGCAGCAGGCGTATTCGTCGTCGCTCTTTTTCACGCCGACACTCGACAGTTTTCGCGAGGTCTTCGCGCGCAGCAACTACTTTGCGTTCGCGTGGAATTCCATCCTGATCTCAGTCGGCGTCACGGTGATCTGCTTGTTGTTCGCCGTGCCGTGCGCCTATGCAATGGCGTTCTTCCCGACGAAGAAGACGCAGAAGGTTCTGCTGTGGATGCTGTCGACGAAGATGATGCCGTCGGTCGGCGTGCTGGTGCCGATCTACTTGTTGTGGAAGAACACCGGCATGCTCGACACCGTGTGGGGCTTGATCATCGTTTATACGCTGATCAATTTGCCGATCGCCGTATGGATGTCGTACACGTACTTCAACGAGATCCCGCGCGACATTCTGGAAGCAGGCCGTATAGATGGCGCGGCGACGTGGCAGGAAATCGTCTATCTGCTCATGCCCATGTCTTTGCCGGGACTCGCGTCCACGGGTCTGCTGCTCGTGATCCTGTCATGGAACGAGGCATTCTGGAGCATCAACTTGTCGAGCTCGAACGCGGCGCCGCTGACAGTGTTCATCGCTTCGTATTCAAGTCCTGAAGGGTTGTTCTGGGCCAAGCTTTCGGCGGCGTCGTTGCTGGCGGTTGCGCCAATTCTGATCGTCGGCTGGCTGTCGCAGAAACAGCTCGTGCGCGGACTGACCTTCGGCGCAGTGAAGTAGCGCAGTGACGTCGTACATGTAGCACTTTAGAGGCCGATCCAGTGAACTTGAACTTGTCCCAAGCCGGCGCAGCGGGTGCATCCAGTGCAGCCGCTGCCCACGACGATCACCTGCTGATCTGCGATTGCGACGGCGTGCTGATCGACAGCGAAGCCATCGCGGGCCGCATGCTCGTGCAGGAGATCGAGACGCTCTGGCCCGGCGTGGCCGCTGAACCGATCGTCACGCCGCTGCTCGGACTGCGCATTGAAACGGTCCTCAGGCGGGCGGCTGAAACGCTTGGGCAGACGCTCGATGCCGCGCAGATCGATGCAATCCGGGCGGTCGTGGAAGCGTCGGCGGTAGAAGCGCCGGCGGTCGATGGCATTGATTCAGCGCTCGGCCGCATCTCGCTGCGCAAGGCCTGCGCGAGCAACAGTTTTACGTCGTATGTGGAAGCCGTGCTGAGCCGCACGGGCCTCGTGCGCTATTTCGGCGAGCGTCTTTTTTGCGCCGACACGGTCGCGAATCCGAAGCCCGCGCCCGACGTGTATCTGGCGGCTGCACGCACCTTGCGTGTCGCGCCCGAGCGTTGCGTGGTGGTGGAAGACAGCGTGACCGGCGTGACGGCGGCGTCAGCGGCGGGTATGACGGTGCTGGGTTTCGTGGGCGGCGGTCATGCAAGTGAAGGACAAATCGATGCGCTGAAACGTGCTGGCGCAAGTGTCGTGTTCGACGAGATGGGGCAGCTCCCCGGGCTTGTCGAACAGTGGCTGCAAAACGCAAGCTTTGAACTGCCTTGAGCCTTGTGCTCGCAGAAAACAAAGCGAAGTTAAAGACGGAGACTCCATCATGGCAAGCCTTAATCTGCGCAACATCAACAAGCGCTACGAAGAAACCGAAGTCATTCGCAGCGTGAACCTCGATATCGCCGACGGTGAGTTCGTCGTGTTCGTGGGCCCGAGCGGTTGCGGCAAGTCCACGTTGATGCGGATGATCGCCGGACTCGAAGACATCAGCGGCGGCGACCTGACCATCGACGGCGTGCGTGTGAACGACGTGCCGCCCGCCAAGCGCGGCATTGCGATGGTGTTCCAGTCGTACGCGCTGTATCCGCACATGACGCTCTACGACAACATGGCGTTTGGTCTCAAGCTTGCGGGCACCAAGAAGCCGGAAATCGATGCCGCGGTCAAGCAAGCGGCGAAGATCCTGCACATCGATCATTTGCTCGATAGGAAACCGAAGCAGTTGTCGGGTGGTCAGCGTCAGCGTGTGGCGATCGGCCGGGCGATCACGCGCAAGCCGAAGGTGTTCCTCTTCGATGAACCGCTTTCCAACCTCGACGCCGCATTGCGCGTGAAGATGCGCCTGGAATTCGCGCGCCTGCACGACGAGTTGAAGACCACGATGATCTACGTGACGCACGATCAGGTCGAAGCCATGACGCTCGCGGACAAGATCGTGGTGCTGTCGGCGGGGAATGTGGAGCAGGTCGGTACGCCGAATCAGCTTTATCACGCGCCGCAGAACAAGTTCGTGGCGGGTTTTATCGGTTCGCCGAAGATGAATTTCTTCAATGGCGAAGTCACGCAAGTGCTGAGCGATGGCGTGCTCGTCAAGTATGAAACAGGCGAGACGCAACGCGCTGCAGTTGAACCGGGCAGCGTCAAGGTCGGCGATTTGGTGACAGTCGGGATTCGTGCCGAGCATCTCCATGCGGGCACAGCGGCGACTGTGGAGCACGGGGTATCAGCGAAGACGATGGCCGTCGAGTCGCTCGGCGATGCCGCGTATCTGTACGCGGAGTCATCGGTGGCGCCGGAGGGGATCATCGCCCGGATTCCGCCGCTCGAGCGTCATTCGCGAGGCGAAGTGCTGAAGCTTGGCGCAATGCCCGAGCATTGCCATTTGTTCAATGCCGAGGGCATTGCATATCAACGGAAGATCGTCGAGGTGTTGTCGGCGGCTTGATTTTCCGAGTGAGCATCAACAAACGCCCGGCATGTCCGGGCGTTTTGCATTTATGGCCCGTGCGCCATTTTTTAAGATCAGTCTGATTCTGTCGATCCGCTTTCTTTGATGATATCCCGAGGTTGATAGATTTCACCAAACTAGGAGGGGACGCGAAAATGAGAAGGTTTGACGGGTTATATGTAGGCCGAGGCTTCATCAAGAATCATAGCCAGGTTCCACGACCGCTGTGGAATGACGAAGCAAACCGAGCCATCCCATGACCCAAACCCGCACGCTCGCCGTGCAAGGCGCCGCATTACCCCGGTTTCGCGATCAATCGATTCTCACCCCGGTGCGCCTCTCCGGCACTGAAACGCTTGGCGAGTTGTTCGAATACACGCTTGAACTCAAAACTCCCGATTCCCTAGCCTTCTCCCCGAGCCTTGCGGCGGACATCGACCTCAATGCACTGATCGGTACTGAAATCACGTGCCTGATCGAGCTGGAAGGCAACGGGCAATTCATCGCGGGCATGATGGGAAACCTGGGTGCAGCCAACGTCGGTGCGAGCACGCGGGAAATCTCGGGACTTGTATCCAGCGCCCGAATTCTGCGCGAAGAAGGCCGCTCGGTCGTCTACGGTTTGACGATCGTCCCGTGGCTGTGGCTCACCATCAAAAACCAGGATAGTCGCCTGTTTCAGGACATGTCGGTGATCGACATCTCGGATGCAGTGCTCGGCGAATATTCCTTTCCCGTCGAAAAGCGCCTGGTCGAGCGGTACCCGGCCCGCGATATCCAGCGGCAACACTGGGAAAGCGATTTCACATTCCTCGCCCGGCTGTGGCAGGAATGGGGGATCTACTTCTGGTTCGATCACAGCGACGGCAAGCATCGACTGGTACTGTGCGATTCGATCGGTGCCCACAAACCGCACGGCGATGCGTACAAAACAATCCGCTACGAAGCGCCAACGGGCCAGCGTATCGATGAAGAACACATTCATGCGTTGAGCGTAGTCAGCACACTAACGACCGGCGGTGTCGCAAGCATCGACTACGACTACGCGTGGCCGCGCGCTGATCTCAGCGCGAAACGCGAAGATCCACGCGATACCGCGTTTGCGCGTCAGGAACATTACGAATGGGGCGATTATGCGCAGCCGCAAGCGGGCGCATCTGGCCTCTCGGGAGAACATAACCAGCCGGAAGACGAAGCGAAGTTATTAACGCTAGTCCGCGTACAGGCGCTGCGATGCATGGGGTTGCGCACACATGGTATCGGCAATATCCGGGGGCTCGTGACCGGCCAGACGTTCAACCTCACGCATGCACCGCAGATCCAGTCGAATCGGGAATATCTGGTCGCCTCCAGCACGCTCGATATTGAAAATGTCGGCGAGGAAAGCTTGCCCGGTGGGTCGCCCGCAAACGGCCAGCGGTACGCATGCGAAACCCGATTCGTGATTCAGCCGAGCAACGAGGCGTTTCGCTCGCAGCGTACGCTCGCAAAACCGCGCACGCATGGGCCAGAAACGGCGGTTGTCGTCGGTCCTGAAAACCAGCAAATCTGGACCGATGCCTATGGGCGCATCAAGGTTCAGTATCTGTGGGACCGCGCGGGGCAAAACAACGAGCGATCGAGTTGCTGGATGCGCGTTTCATCGCCGTGGCAAGGCAATCAATTTGGTGCAATTCATTTGCCGCGTATCGGGCAGGAAGTGATTGTGGATCATCTGCGGGGCGATCCGGATCTGCCGATCGTGACCGGGCGCGTGGTGAACGCGTTCCAGTTGCCGAATTGGAAGCTGCCGGATAACCAGGCGTTATCGGGCTTTCGCAGTCACGAGTTAAACGGTGGCCGCGCCAATCATCTGCTGATGGACGATACAGAAGGCAAGATCCAGACGCAGTTGTCGAGCGATCACGCGCTCTCGCAACTGAACCTGGGCAGCATCACGCGCGTTCCCGGCAATGCAGGGCGTGAGGATGCACGCGGTGAAGGGTTCGAGCTGCGCACCGATGAACACGGCGTCGTGCGCGCCGCAGCCGGGATGTTGATCACGACCGAGGCGCGGCAGAACGCGCAATCGCACGCGAAGGATATGGGCGAGACGGTTCAACGACTGACGCAGGCGCGTGAGTTGCAGGAGAATCTGACCGAGCTTGCGCAGCAACATGCGGCGCAAGACGAAGGCATGGACCAGGGCGAGGTCGCAAAGGCGCTCGCGGCGCAAAACGACGCAATCCGGGGCGGCACAGAAACCGGCGACAACGCGTTCCCCGAATTCACCGAGCCGCATTTGACGCTCGCCAGTCCCGCGGGAATTCAAAGCACTACTGCGGGCAGTACGCACATTGCGAGTGGTCAGCATCTTGCGTTGACCACGGGTGGACACGTGGGGATAGCTGCCGGGCAGGGGGCGTTCGCCAGTGTGGCGCGGGGGGCACGTTTCTTCGCACGTAAGCTGGGCATCAGCGCGATAGCGGCATCTGACAACGTGCGCATTGAAGCAAAGCAGGACGGCATCGATATTCGTGCGCGGGAAGTGATCGAATTCATGAGCACCACCGACTGGATCAACCTGACCGCAAAAAAGGGGATCCGGCTCAACGGCGGCGGCGCGGAGCTGGAGATCAGCGCGAAGGGGATTACTGGCTACACGGATGGTGCGTTTCAGATACACGCGAGCGACCACCAGACGCAGGGGCGAAAGGCGAAACCGGTGAAGCTGCCATTAAGCGACATCAGTCAGGCGAAGATGGCCGAGCACTTCGTGCTGATGGAGCGGGGGTCTGGGCTGCGCCTGCCGGGACAGCGCTACCGGATCGCACTCGCAGATGGTCAGTTGATCGAGGGCACGACCAATGAGTTGGGCGAAACTGCGCTGGTGCTGAGCGAAAGCATGCAAATGGCGACACTCGAGTTTCTGCGCAATGACGGCACGGACAATGCCATCTCGGTTCACACGCCCATGCTGATAAACAGCGCCGATGACGCCGCGAGTGCGCAGCCATCGGTGGCTTTGGAAAAGCGGCCGGTGGGCAAGCAGCAAATCGGCATGCGTTCGGCGCAGTTCAACGATGTGCAGCCCACGAGCGCAGGCAGGGACGCGATGTACGCGCAATGCAGTCCGAACAACTGGGGCATGCGCTATTCCACAGTACGCGACAAGGCGAGCGGGCAACTGGAGTATCCGGTTGCGCGCGAATACGTGCGGGCAATGCGTGTGTGTTTGCTCGAGCAGGTGCAGTGGGGGCAGACGTATCTGGGGCCGGAGGGGAGTAAGGCGGTGTTGCGGCTCAGTTGGCCTTTGAGTAAAGATGATAAGCAGACGGTTGCAGATCTGGTAGCGCCGATAGTTGGGACAGCGCTGTCTGCGCCGTCTGTGGCGGCGTTTGGAATTCCTAAATCGGCATGGCCCGTCATTGCGATCCAAAAATTCAAAGGAGGAAACGCCGTTGCAATGGGCATGTTCACCGGATCGACATGGGAACTGGCCGTCAATGAATTATGGCTGGAAGGGATTTTTAAAGATCTACCGTCCGACAAGGATGGCGCCGCCGAATTCAGAAGAACACTGACCCACTCCGTGCGAGAACTGGCGAAGACGCTGTATCACGAGGCGCGGCATTGCCAGCAATCGTTCTGGATCAATGCGATGGTTCAGCAACAGCCGCAGAACTTTGCGCAAACACCAAAAATTAGCAAGTGGCCGGCCGTTTCGGCGGCACAGAGTGATGACGCGCTCGCAGCCATCAAACTTGCGGCAAAACTAGCGGTACCTGATGAGCCCTCCGCGCTTATCGGCATCAAGCGAATGGCAATTGGCGAATACCTCCGAGAAGTCAGCGTCTGGCAGGCGAGCCGGTGGTATCCATCGTTTGC
>NZ_CAXTGZ010000154.1:0-11853 GCF_964243625.1 uncultured Caballeronia sp. | reverse complement strand
GACTGGCGCCATGCCGCTCTACCTCAAGAAACACTCGCGCGGCGAATACGTTTTCGACCACGCGTGGGCGGACGCCTTCGAGCGCAACGGCATTCCGTATTATCCGAAGGGCTTGTCGGCGGTGCCATTTTCGCCGGTGACCGGTCCCCGCCTGATCGCCGCCACGCACGATGAGCGCGTGATGCTGGCGCGCGGGGCGATCGAGTTGTCGAAGCAGTTGGAGTTGTCGTCGCTGCATGTGCTGTTTCCACAGGAACAGGATCTCGAAGCGTTGACCGAAGCGGGTTACATGCTGCGCGAAGGCGTGCAGTTTCACTGGGAAAATGCGCCGGGCGGCTATGAGAGCTTCGACGCGTTTCTCGCCACCATGAGCCACGACAAGCGCAAGAAGGTGAAGCAGGACCGCCGGCGCGTCACCGATGCAGGCGTGAGCTACACCTGGCTTCGCGGCGTCCAGATCGACGAAACCGCGCTCGATTTCTTCTACGCCTGCTACGAGAACACGTACCGCGAGCACTGGAATCCGCCGTATCTATCGCGTGAATTCTTCGGCCAGATCCACGCGGCCGCGCCCGAAAGCATGCTGCTCGTGATCGCCGAGGCCGACGGCAAGCGGCTCGCCTGTGCGCTGAACATGATCGGCGGCGACGTGATGTTCGGCCGATACTGGGGCACGAAAGAGTTCGTCTCGGGGTTGCATTTCGAGACGTGCTACATGCAGGGCATTGAGTATTGCATCGTGAACGGCCTGGCGCGGTTCGAGGGCGGCGCGCAGGGCGTGCACAAGATGTCGCGCGGCATGCTTCCCACGCCGACGTGGTCCGCGCACTGGGTGGCGGACCCGCGGTTCGCGCACGCAATCAGCGAGTTCCTCGACGAGGAGACCGCCGCGATGGACCAGCATATCCAGGAACTTGAAGCGCATACACCCTTCCGTAAAAAGGTTTAAGGATTTGCACGAAAGCTGGCCAAATGGCTAACGTCAGCGCCAATACCTGCCTGGAAATTGCAACTCGACTTATCATCATGTCGAAATGCTTTCGCTTTTACGGCGATAACCCTCAACCCGTCATGCGCCGGAACAGGACCCCCGAATGCGGGGCATCGTATGGACAAGCTCAAGATGAAAAATCGATTCTTCAATCTCTATAGCCACGATTTCGCGCGCGTGGCGGTGGGCGTCCCACGCTGCAAGGTCGCCGATCCTGCCTTCAACGCGGCTGAAACCATCGAACTGGCAAAGCAGGCGGCGGCAAACGGCGCCGTCCTTGTGGCGTTCCCCGAGCTCGGGATCTCGGCCTATACCTGCGACGACCTGTTCCACCAGCGCGCTTTGCTCGACGCTTGCGAAGAGGCGCTTGCAACGGTGGTGGCGGCATCGAAGAGCTTGTCCGTAGCAATG
The DNA here is from genome assembly GCF_964243625.1 of uncultured Caballeronia sp. Classification (NCBI taxonomy): domain Bacteria; kingdom Pseudomonadati; phylum Pseudomonadota; class Betaproteobacteria; order Burkholderiales; family Burkholderiaceae; genus Caballeronia; species uncultured Caballeronia sp. Next base: position 10,451 of record NZ_CAXTGZ010000154.1, on the reverse strand, counting down.
ATCGTCGGCATGCCGTTGCGTGTGGAGCACACGCTTTTTAACTGCGCGATCGTGGTTGCGGGCGGCAAGATCCAGGGCGTCGTGCCGAAGAGTTATCTGCCGAACTACGGCGAATTTTACGAAGCGCGGCAGTTCAGCGCGGCGGAAAACGCATCGGTTGACCGGGTGAACCTGCTGGGATCGGACGTGCCGTTTGGTTCTTCGCTGCTGTTCGAAATCGCCGACATGCCGCTGTTCCGTTTCCACGTGGAGATCTGCGAGGACGTCTGGGTGCCGATTCCCCCGTCGTCGTTCGCGGCACTCGCGGGCGCCACCGTGCTGGTGAATCTGTCGGCATCGAACGTGGTGGTCGGCAAGGCGGGTTATCGGCATCAACTGGTTTCGCAGCAATCCGCCCGTTGCCTCTCGGCTTACCTCTACACATCGGCGGGACGGGGCGAGTCGACGACGGATCTTGCCTGGGACGGCCAGGCGATCATCTACGAAAACGGTGAACTGCTCGCCGAATCCGAGCGCTTCCTGGACACGTCGCACCTCGTTTTCGCCGATGTCGATCTCGAGCGTCTCTCGCGCGAACGCATGCGCCAGACCACGTTCGGCCAGTCGGTTCGCCGCCATGCCGACGAAGTTTCCGCATTCGAAACCATCCGCTTCGGCCTGGAACTGCCGCTGAACCGCGCGCTGCCGCTCGATCGCGCCGTGGAGCGTTTCCCGTACGTGCCGTCGGAAGCCAAGCGCCGCGACGAGCGCTGCAACGAGGTCTACAACATCCAGGTGCAGGCGCTCGTGCAGCGTTTGTCCGCGAGCGGTATTTCGAAGGTGGTGATCGGTATCTCGGGAGGGTTGGATTCAACGCACGCGCTGCTGGTTTGCGCGAAAGCAATGGACCGCCTGAAGCTGCCGCGCACGAACATTCTCGGCGTGACCATGCCGGGTTTTGCAACCAGCGACCGGACGCTATCCCAAGCGCGGCAACTGATGGAAGTGGTTGGCTGTTCGGCAAGCGAGATCGATATCCGGCCGAGCTGCGAGCAGATGCTGAAGGACCTCGGGCATCCATATTCATCGGGCAAGGAAGAGTACGACATCACTTTCGAAAACGTGCAGGCGGGCGAACGCACGAACCATCTGTTCCGGCTTGCGAACTTCAAGGGCGGCATTGTGATCGGCACGGGCGATCTGAGCGAACTCGCGCTTGGATGGTGCACCTACGGCGTGGGCGATCACATGTCCCACTACAACGTGAACGCCAGCGTCCCGAAAACGCTGATCACACATCTGGTCCGATGGGTTGCCGAGACGGGGCAAATCGGCAATTCGGGGTCGGACGTCCTGATCAACATCCTGAACACGGATATCAGTCCCGAACTCGTTCCAGGAAAAGCGAACGGTGAGCCCGAGCAAAAAACCGAAAGCGTGATCGGGCCGTACGAGTTGCAGGACTTCAACCTCTACTACACGCTGCGCTTCGGCTTTTCGCCGTCCAAGGTGGCGTTCCTCGAATACACGGCCTGGAAGGATCGCGATGCGGGCGAGTGGCCCGAAGGCGCGCACGTTGCGCGCAATCAGTACAACCTCGAAGACATCAAGCGCAATCTGGGCATCTTCCTGGACCGGTTCTTCAGGACCAGTCAGTTCAAGCGTTCGTGCATTCCGAATGCGCCGAAGGTGGGTACCGGCGGTTCACTGTCCCCTCGTGGCGACTGGCGTGCACCGAGCGACTCGGAATCCATCGTCTGGATGAACGATTTGAAGAACATTCCTGCGGAATGACCCGTTTGCACCAGATTTGCGCGTGAAATCCGACGAAATCGGTGAATTGCGGTGAGTTCTTCGAGTCGTTGGCGCGAGATGCTTGCGGTGAACCATGAAAACGCGGCTAGAATCAAAGCATCGATTTGAAATTCGTTATCTATCATTCGCACATCTCGCCACGCATGTGGCGTCATCATTTAAACGAGGCGCGCCATGAAGAGCATCACCGCAGTCATCAAGCCGTTCAAGCTGGACGAAGTCCGCGAGGCACTGGCAACGGCCGGTCTTACCGGCCTGACGGTTACCGAGGTCAAGGGGTTTGGACGTCAAAAGGGTCACACGGAGTTGTATCGCGGGGCGGAGTACGTCGTCGACTTTCTGCCGAAGGTAAAAATCGAAGTCGTCGTGGCGGACTCGCAGACGGATCAGGTTATCGATGCCATCATTGGGGCGGCTCGTACCGGCAAGATTGGCGACGGCAAGATTTTTGTGACCGACGTCCAGCGCGTGATCCGCATTCGTACCGGCGAGGAGGACGAAGCAGCCGTGTGAGCGGGCTTCGTTCAATGGCGGCCTGACACAGCTTCAGGCCGTCATATTCTTTGAAGTGCGGCCGGTCGACGGCCGCAATCGTCATTTATCGTTATCGGCCTCGTCCGATGGCGCATCCTGTTTTGTCCTCGTTCCGTACATTCCCGTCATCAATCTAAATATTCGTTGCGGTACTATCGGCATCCCTGTGTGCTATTTGTAAGGATTTGTGGATGCATCACGCGATCGGCTTCATACAAGATCTGGCGGTCATCATGGCGATTGCGGGCGTCGTCACCGTGTTGTTTCATCGCCTGAAGCAGCCAGTCGTGTTGGGATACATCGTGGCGGGCGTGATCATCGGACCGTACACGCCACCTTTTCAGCTTATCCACGACGAAGCCACCATCCAGACCCTCGGCGAACTCGGCGTGGTCTTCCTGATGTTTTCTCTCGGGCTCGAATTCAGCCTGAAGAAGCTCTTCAAGGTCGGGGCCACGGCGTTCGTGGCGGCCGCGTCCGAGATCTTGCTGATGATCTGGATCGGCTACGAAATCGGCCAATGGTTCGGCTGGAATACGATGGACTCGCTGTTCCTCGGCGCGATGCTCGCCATTTCGTCGACCACGATTATCGTCAAGGCGCTTTCGGAACTCGGCATGAAGGGCGAGCCGTTCGCGCAACTGATTTTCGGCATTCTGATCGTGGAGGACATTCTTGCGATCGCCATGCTCGTGCTGCTTTCTGGGATCGCGCAGACCGGATCGGTATCGGCGGGCGTGGCGTTCGTGACGCTCGGCAAGTTGCTGTTGTTCATGACGGTATCGATGGTGATCGGCATCCTGATCGTGCCGCGCGCGCTCGATTACGTCGCCAAGGCCAAGAGCGATGAAATGCTGCTCGTCACCGTGCTCGGCTTCTGTTTCGGCTTCTGTCTGCTCGTCGTGAAGCTGGACTACAGCATCGCGCTCGGGGCGTTCCTGATCGGCGCGATCATGGCCGAATCACGGAATCTGCAACGCATCGAACATCTGATCGCGCCGATTCGCGACATGTTCTCGGCCATCTTTTTTGTGACCATCGGGCTGTTGCTGAACCCGGGGGTGCTCGTCGATTACTGGTGGCCGATCACCGTCATCACCGTGGCGGTTGTGTTCGGCAAGATCGTGTCGTGCGGGCTCGGGACGTTCCTCGCCGGGCGCGACGGGCGTACATCGATGCGCGTCGGCATGAGCGTGGCGCAGATCGGTGAGTTCTCGTTCATCATCGCGTCGCTGGGGGTGTCGCTGAAAGTGACCAGCAGCTTCCTGTATCCGATCGCGGTCGCGGTTTCCGCGCTGACCACGTTGTTCACGCCATACCTGATCAAGGCCGCCGATCCCATCACGCGGCGCATCGCCCAATCCATGCCGGTTCCGGTCGCCAATACGTTCGGGCTGTATTCGCAATGGCTTGCAAGCCTTTCGCCCGATACCGCCGGCCCAACCCTCTTCAGCATGACACGACGAATCGTGCTGCAGATCGCGGTCAATCTGGCGCTGGTCGCCGCCATCTTTCTCGCCGCTTCGTACTCGGCGCCGGGCACCAAAGCGTTTCTCGCCCGCTGGCTCCCGACCAACGACGCGCAGCGCGTAGCCATCTGGAGCGTGGCGTTGCTGGTGTCGATGCCGTTTCTTGTCGCGGTTTATCGAAAGCTCGAGTCGCTTGCATTGATGCTCGCCGAAGTGAGCGTGCAGCCCGCGAAGGCCGGGCGCTTCACGAGCACGCTGCGCTCGGCCATTTCCGGGCTGATCCCGATTCTCGCGATGTTCGGCGTCTTTCTGCTGGTCACCGTGCTGTCGGGCGCGATTCTCCCGCCGTTCGGCCTGATGATTGCGGTGCTCGTTTGCGCGGCGCTGTTATTGACCGTGTTGTGGCGCTGGTGCGTGAAGATCCACGCAACCATGCAAATCGCACTGCGAGAAACTTTTGAAGAGCCTCGCGATCATTAATGAGCATGAATTGTTTCTTTCCTCTGGTAATGTGAGCAATTGTTTGATGGTTTGCCGCCCCCGGACCAGAGGCGGATAATTGAACTCTGACCATTCTCAAAGCGCATCGCGCCTCTATCGGAATGAGCGAAAACAAGACGTCAAACTCGGGCAAGCCCGAAAATACCGTGGGTTCTACGGGCTCCGGTCCGCATATCCCCAATCCCGATCCGGCCGTTCCGTCCGCGTCATCTCAAAAAAGCACTGAAGTTCCCGCCGCTGCCGAGCCTGGGCCTGATGCCAGCGCGGCGGAGCGGGCGTCGACGGATGCGCCATCGAGTGCGTCGACGGTCGAGCCCGTAGACGTAGCGAAGGCCCAGCGCGACGATGCCGCCGAAGCGCGCAAGTCGGCGGCGAGCGCCACTTTTGCACAGGAGAACGCCGCGAGGCCTGTGTCCGCTCACGCGCCGTCCACTGTAGATGCAGGCCTCGCGAAAGAGGTCGAGTCGGCGACTGAAGCGCACGCTAATCTCGCGGAAGAGGTTGAGATCGCGACTGAAGCGCAAGCCGCGGAAACCGTGGAGATCAACTCGGAGACCGTCCCGCCGCGAGCCAGCGCCTTGCCTCCGGAATTTACCGCCGCGCCTGACTTCGGCACGTTTCATCCGCCTCCCATACCGCCTGAAGCTCCGCCCGGCAAGCAAGCGCCGCCCGCGTACTTGCGGCAGAGCGATTCCGCATGGTCGGTGTTCGGCCGTGTGATGAAGGCGCGTGCCCGTCAGATCTTCGATCGCGCCGGACAGCGCATCACACAGCGGACGTTGAAGATCGGTGTATCGGCGCGGATCTTTCATCCCGAACCGGGTGCCAAAGGTCTGCGCGGCAAGACGCTGCAATACCTCGAAGAATCGATCGCGCATTGGGTGATGTCGCGCGATGTGCTCGTGTTCATGATTCCCACGGTCGGGCATCAGGGCATGCTGCATCCGAGCAATATTCGTTTGCGCGATTACGCGAAGCATCTTGACGGCCTGTTGCTTCAAGGCGGCGCGGATGTTTCGCCGCAGTCCTACGCGGAAGCGGCAACGCGCCACGAATGGCCGGGAGACCGTGTGCGCGATATGTACGAGCTCGAGTTGCTCCATGAGTTCATCGAATCGGGCAAGCCGGTGCTCGGCGTGTGCCGCGGTTGCCAACTCATCAATGTGGCGTTCGGCGGCACGCTGTATCAGGACATTGCCACCGATGTCCCGACCGCCGGCATCCATGTCAATGAGCAATACGACCAGCATCGGCATCCGATTCGTTTCCCCGATGGCTCGACGCTCGTCAACATGTTCCCGGGCCGCCGCGAAGCGCTCGTGAATTCGATCCACCATCAGGCAGTGAAGACGATTGGCCGCGACCTGAACATCGAGGCGGTATCGGCGGCGGATGGGATCATCGAGGCTGTGCGTTACCGGCGCGCGCCGTTCGTGATGGGCGTGCAATGGCATCCGGAGTTTCATCGCGCGGGTGGCGACGAGTTGCTGGACTGCACGCCGCTGCTGGATACGTTCCTGCGCGTGGCACGTGAGACGCGCTTCTGAATCGGCGTTGAACGAAATCAGGCCATAACGACAAGGGCCGCTTCAATATCAGTTGAAGCGGCCCTTGTCCTTCATGCGGCAACCAGAATTACTGCACGATCCCAGCTTCGTTTTGATCCTGGAGCTGCTGGACCTGTTGTTGCAGCGCCCGCAAACGGCGCTCGGCATTGGATTTGTCGTTCTGCAACGCCATTGATTCCGCCTGCATTTGCTGTTGCCGTTGCGACACTTCGCTTTCTTGCGCACGTGCAATGGAAAGGTCTGCCGTCAGCCGCTGCGCCCGATCGTTCGATACCGCGATCACCCGTTCCAACAGCGCCTTTTGCGCCTGCAATTGCGTGCGCTGGATCTCGCCCTCGGCGAGCGCGTAACTCTTCCTCGCGAACTGCGCGTAGACGGTTTCTGCGTGCATGTTGTCCTGCGACTTCACCACGCGCCAGAAATTCTTGTCCTGGAACAGCGCGACGTAATACACCATCTCTTGCGGATAGAAAAAGAGCGCCGCCCCGTAGCTGCCGTTATTCGTGACGCGCAACTCGGTGAGCTTCTTCGCCTGAACCATTTGCCGGAGTTCGGATACGTTCCCCGCCGCCTGGCCGCTCTCCGCGCCGTCGGTGCCGTCCTTGAAATCGTCCATCGAACCATAAGCGGGTACGGGACGGACGGGGTCAGCCAGACCCGTTGCCGAGAGCAGCGTGCCCACGGGCTGATAAGCATTGACCACGGTCGAGCCGAACCCGATGACAACAACAAACAACGCTTGCAGAAGGGCGGAGGTGGAGCAGGACTTCATAGTGCGAGGCTTCTAGATTGATTGAGGATCGACGCGAGGTGTGACGCGTTCAAAACGCGTCACACCTCGCCGCCAGGGAACCGTCTGGTTGATGCACGATCATTCGCGCGCGATTACTTCAGGAATTGCGATCCTGGTTCGGTGACACGGCGTTGGCTGATATCGGAACTCCAGTTCGATGAATCGCCTGAGCCCGAGCGTGGCGTGGCTACTGAACTTGCGCGCACCGTCTGGCGGGAGACGCCGCTGTTGTCGTCGAGGACGGCCGAATGCGCGAGCATGTTGTACATCTCGGTCACGCTGAGCGAAGAACCCGACGAAGCCGTGCGCATGTCGTCGCGCGACTGAGCGCGGCGACCTGGCGAGGCCAGCGGCGCATCGAACCCGCTGCTGCGATATACGGGCGTGCCCTGGTATTCGTGACCGTGGCGCCGCTGCACGACTTCGTAGCTGCGCGCCTCGCGGATAACCGCAGCTGAACGCTTGTTCTTGCCGTGGCTCTTCGCGCGGCCGCGCTCGGATGCTTGCGCAACCACCAGCGGTTTTGTCTTCGCAACGACTTGCGGTTTCGTTACCCGTGCCGACGTGTCGCCGGCGCTGGCCGTTCCGCTGTTGCTGGCGACTGAAGCGGTGTTGGGCGACGGTTTGGCTGTTGTGGTCGAAGCGGTCGTGGCCGGCGGTGCTGAAGGTGTCTGCAACGCAGTGAGAGCCGCAGCGGCGACAGCCGAAGGCTTGGAGGAACCTTCAGCCGGATGAGAGCCGGACGTTGCAGTAGACACGGTAGCTGAGCTGGAAGGCGGCACAGAAGAAACTGCAGACGGTTCAGCAGCAACGACCTCAGATGATGCATCAGCCGCGGGCGTTGCATTCGACGCAACCATGGCCGCTTGTTCCGGCTTTTGATGGCCGATTCGCGTGCCAAACAGCGCCCAGGCGATAAACGCAGCGCAAGCCAGCGCAATCGCACCGCCGGCAACCTGTTTGCGACGATCGTTTGCAGGTGGCGTCTTGACCACGCGATCGTCGGGTGCGGTGAATGGCTCGAACGCAAACGATGCTGGTTCCGGGGCGGCCGGTGCGATATCAACAGGCGCGGCGGCGAAGCTCGTTTGCTCCGTCTGCAGCATTTCATCATTGCGTCTGAACTTGCCCCAGAGACTTGCCGGCGTGTATGGAAAACGCTCGTTGCGAAGCGATATCGGACTGACATAAGCCGTGAGAAATCGCGCCGCGTAAAACGGAATTTCATATTCGGTCAATGCTGGACGCGCGCTCTTCAGCGTCCACTCTTCGCCATAGACGGCGTTGGGCATACCGGCGAGCGGGTACAGGGTTGGCAGAAGCAGATCGCCTTGTACAACGACCAGAGGAGCATTCATTTTTTTCTCATATCCGAAAGCGGGCGTCAGGACTGCTCAGCGAAACAACACGCGGGGCAGCCGTGTGGACATCGCCCGGATGTTGCTGCGAAGGTGACAGATATTTCACCTTGCCGGACCGCCACAGAACAGCCCTCGATCATACCCAGCGCCTGCTTTGGCGTCGCTCAGAACCTTCTTAGTTCCATTGTTGGAAGGCGCTCGGAGGAAAGAAAGATCGCTGAATGATACGGACGCAACGTACATTTCAACGGGCCACGCCAATGCACGCAGGACGTGTTGCGCTACATCCTGCAAGAGGCGTTGAACGAGATTACGCCAGCGATTCCATGAAGGCAAAGCAAACCCGGAGACCTCAGCCGATCGGCCGGGTATAGCGCAGCGCGATGATAGGTATGCCGCCCATCGTGTCATCTTCACGTCCCGCCAAACGCCATCCACGCGATTCATAAAACCCGATTGCCGCAACATTCGGCTCGAGCACATAGAGGTGCAAGTTCTTCGCGCCGTGACCTGCCGCCCATTGCGCGGCTTGCTCGAGCATTGCGGTGCCGAGTCCCGTGCCTTTGGCTTGCGGCATGGCGTGCAGGTTGTCAACGAGCGCGCTGCCAGTTTCATCGGGTGCCATCACGCATACGAACCCGGCCGGCTCCTCGCCGATGTACGCGATGAACACTTCGCCCGCGCCATTGGCAAGTTCGTCGAAGCGCGTGCTCCAGTGCGCGGCGCGATCCCCCGTCAGTTCGTCATCGAGATACGTGTCCGGCAGGATCCCTCGATACGCAGTTGCCCAACTCCTTGCATGCATGTCGGCTATAAGCGCCGCATCCTTTAATGTCGCCAGTTGCAAAACGAATCCGGTCGATGGTTGCGAGTTTGTAGGCTTATTTATAGACATATGAAAGCTAAAGTTAAGCTGTTTTAGCAGCAATTGCGCGAAGTTCGAATGAGCGTGTTTCGCGTTCGCGTTGTAAGATTGGCGACGCGGACAATTAGCGAAATAACGATGTTAAATATCGAGGGTTAACCCTTGTGTAGTTATTTTTGGTCGTTTGCGCCGTGCCGAGGAATTTTTTGCCGGTCTTCAACCGGCGAAGCTTACACATGCATCCGGCGTTTTGCCACCACGCAGCTCGCAAACGAGTGCATCGGTTTCCAGCGTTTCACGCCGCGTCGAGCCACACACCGTCCAAGCAATCCGGCCGGCGTTTTTAGTCAAAGTCTTTGAGATAGACATGTCCACCCCTTCACATGCAACGCCCGTGAACGAGTCGAAAGCGAAGTCGGTATTTCGCGTCGTCAGCGGCAACTTCCTTGAAATGTACGACTTCATGGTCTATGGCTATTACGCCTCGTCCATTGCGAAGACGTACTTTCCGAGCGGCAACGAATTCGCGTCGCTGATGCTCGCGCTGTCGGTGTTCGGCGCCGGCTTCCTGATGCGGCCGATCGGCGCTATCGTGCTCGGCGCGTATATCGATCACCACGGCCGGCGGAAGGGCTTGATTCTTACGCTGACCATGATGGCGATCGGCACGCTGCTGGTCGCGGTGATCCCGGGATACGCGACCATCGGGGTGCTGGCCCCGATCATCGTGCTGGCTGGCCGCTTGCTGCAGGGCTTTTCGGCCGGCGTGGAGCTTGGCGGCGTGTCCGTGTATCTGTCCGAGATCGCGACCAAGGGCAACAAGGGTTTCTATTGCTCCTGGCAGTCGGGTAGCCAGCAAGTGGCGGTGGTGTTTGCCGCGCTGATCGGCGTGGTCATGAGCCAGGTCTTGCCGCCCGACCAGATGACCGCCTGGGGTTGGCGCGTGCCGTTCATCATCGGCTGCCTGATCGTGCCGTTCCTGTTCATCATCCGCCGTTCGCTGCAGGAAACGGAGGAGTTCCTCGCGCGCAAACATCGTCCGTCGATGAGCGAGATCATGAGGTCCATGGCGTCGAACTGGGGCATCGTGCTGGCCGGCATGGGCATGGTGATCATGACGACCGTGTCGTTCTACATGATCACGGCGTACACGCCGACGTTCGGCAAGGAAGTGCTGAAGCTTTCTTCCATCGATACATTGGTGGTGACGGTGTTCGTCGGTTTGTCGAATCTCGTCTGGCTGCCGCTTTCGGGCGCAGTGTCGGACCGTGTCGGACGTCGCCCGGTGCTGTTGTTCTTCACGATCCTGACCATTCTCATGTCGTATCCGGCCGTTCAATGGCTTGTCGCCGATCCATCGTTCCTGCGTCTGCTCGGCGTCGAGTTGTGGCTATCGTTCCTGTACGGAAGCTATAACGGCGCTATGGTCGTGGCGCTCACCGAAGTCATGCCGGTCGAAGTCCGGACCACGGGTTTTTCGCTCGCGTATAGCTTGGCGACGACCATCGGCGGGTTCACGCCGGCGATCTCCACGTACTTGATTCACGTAACCGGCAACAAGGCGGC
>NZ_CAXTGZ010000153.1:0-11859 GCF_964243625.1 uncultured Caballeronia sp. | reverse complement strand
TCCGACGAATCCGTATGCGTCGATGCAAAGCGCACCAGCTTGGCAATGCGTTCGCGATTGCCGTAATCCTCGCCGATACCTTCCTTGAACACCTGTCCGAACTCTTTCCAGAACGTGGCGTACCTGGCTTTCCCGGCGTCATCGGTGGCGTCAGCGGACGACGATGCCACTTCTTCCAGCATCGATAAAACGCGCTTCGTCACGCCTTCGCGAATGGCTTTTACGTCGCGGCTTTCCTGCAGGATTTCACGCGATACGTTCAGCGGCAGATCCGCCGAATCGACTACGCCCTTCACGAATCGCAAGTACGCCGGCACGAGTTGTTCCGCGTCGTCCATGATGAACACGCGCTTCACATACAGCTTCAGGCCGCCTTTATGATCGCGATTCCACATATCGAACGGCGCGTGCTTCGGCACGTACAGCAACTGCGTGTATTCGCTGCGGCCTTCCACGCGGTTGTGGGTCCACGCGAGCGGCTCGTCATGATCGTGCGAGATGTGCTGATAGAACAGCTTGTATTGCTCGTCGGTGACGTCGCTCTTCGCGCGGGTCCACAGCGCGCTCGCCTGGTTCACCGTCTCGTCTTCGTCCTGCGTAACCATTTCGGACTTCTCGGCATCCCATTCTTCCTTCTTCATCAGGATGGGCAGCGCGACGTGATCCGAATATTTCTGGATGACCGACTTCAGCTTGTGCGTGGAGAGGAATTCGTCCTCTTCCGGACGCAAATGCAGCGTGATGCTCGAGCCGCGTTGCGCACGCTCGATCTGTTCAACCACGAAATCGCCCTCGCCCGCGCTTTCCCAACGCACGCCTTCGCTGGCCGGCAACCCGGCGCGACGCGTTTCGACCGTGATCTTGTCCGCGACAATGAAACCCGAATAAAAGCCGACACCAAACTGGCCGATAAGCGCGGCGTCCTTCTGCTGATCGCCGGAGAGCTTCGAGAAAAACTCCTTCGTGCCCGAACGCGCGATCGTGCCGAGGTTCGCGATCGCTTCGTCGCGGCTCATGCCGATGCCGTTATCGTCGATGGTGATGGTCCGCGCCGCCTTGTCGTACGAGATGCGGATGCGCAGATCCGGATCGTTCTCATACAAGGCGCCGTTTTCGATGCCCTCGAAACGCAGCTTGTCCGCCGCGTCCGATGCGTTCGAAATCAGCTCGCGCAGGAAAATCTCCTTGTTGCTGTAAAGCGAATGGATCATCAGATGCAGAAGCTGCTTCACTTCTGCCTGAAAGCTCATGGTTTCTTGTGCCATGGTCGGTTCCTCGTTTGTCTAGTGTTGACGGGTTTTAGCGGCAGCGCGATGCAGCAAAACTGAGCAAAAGCATCGCGCGAATCCTGCGACACATGAGGTCGGCTGCGGGAATTTCAAGGAGTTTTTCGAAAGCGCGCTAAGGAGCGCGCCGCCCTAACCCATGCGGTCCGCATACTCGGTGAGCACCGCGGGCAATCCCGGATCGCCGCAATTTGCAATGTTAAAGCGCATCCAGGTGCTCGGCAGTTGATGCGGCGAAAAGAGGCTTCCCGGCGTCAGAAGGAAACCGGCCTCGTGCCCGAAGGCCGCAAGCGCTTCCGAATCCACGCCGGTATCGGCCCATAAAAACATGCCCGCCGCCGGGACGAGATACGGCTTGTAGCCCACTTTTTCGAACATGCGTACGGTCTTCTCGCGCACGCCGTCGAGTTTCACGCGCAGGCGTTCGACGTGGCGGCGGTAGTGGCCATCGGTGAGCACCTTGTACAGCACGCGCTCATTGAGTTCGGGACTCGTCATGCCAACGAGCATCTTCTGGTCGGCAATCGCATTCGCCACCTCCGGCGCGCACGCGATGTACCCCACCCGCAAGTTCGGCGCGAGCGTCTTCGAAAAGCTGTTGAGGAAGATCACGCGCTTGAGCTGATCGAGGCTTGCGAGACGCGTGGCCGCGAAGTTGGTTGGGCAGAGGTCGCCGTAAATATCGTCTTCCACGACGATGAAATCATAGGTCTGCGCGAGCTGGAGAATCCGGAAAGCCTGCGCGGCCGTAAGCGATGTTCCCGTGGGATTCTGCAGAACCGAATTGATCACGAGCATCTTCGGGCGCCACGTCTGCACGAGGTTTTCGAGGGCGTCGAGATCGGGGCCGTCGGGCGTGTAAGGCATGCCGACGAGCCGCGCGCCCTGCGCCACGAAGCGGCCGAACATCTGGAACCACGCGGGGTCGCCCACGATCACCGTGTCGCCCGGTTTGACGAACACGCGCGCAATCAGGTCGATGGCTTGCGTCACGCCCGACACCATCACGATTTGCTGCGTCGATGCCCCGATTTCCAGTTCTTCCAGCCGCGTCTGCAATTGCTGGCGCAGCGGCAAAAACCCTTGCGGCGTGCCGAAACCGAGCATCTGGCCGCCGCTTTGCCGGCTTATCGAACGCAGCGCGCCGGTCAGCAATTCGCCATTCAGCCAGCTCGACGGCAGATAACCGATGCCCGGCCCCTTCGCCGGACTCGACGTATGCAGCATGTTGCGCAGCAGCCAGACCACGTCGATGGTGCTCGGGACCGGCTGCGGCTCACTGGCCGATTGGGGATGGACGTGGGCGTCGTTCGATCCGCTGCGGTCGCGCACGAAAAACCCGGAGCCGCGCCGTGAATCGAGATAACCGTGCGCGACCAGCCGCTCGTACGCCTCGACCACGGTAAAGCGCGACACGCCTTTGTCGACGGCGAGTTTGCGGATCGACGGCATGCGCATGCCCGGGCGAAACACTCTTTCATCGATACGACGCCGCCCCCACTGGACCAGCTGGTCGACAAGCGTGAGCTGTGGCGCGCCGTGCGGCGCCGGAATCTGGTCGAGCGGGACGGACATGCCGGGCTCCATCGAGTGATTGCGTGCGGTGACTGTACTGAGAGGTATCGGCTTGATTGTACCGTTACTGTTACGGTCCCACCCGCTACATTTTGAGATCGCGCCGATGCTAATCTGGCCACTTTTGTAGGCACGCAGCGAGTATCGAATACTCGGCCCAATGGCTGACGCAGTCGCGCATGCGGGCGAAACAGGTATGCTGGCGAGCTTGGCCGTGATTTTCCATGCAACTCATTCACGTCGTATTTACGTAGTCCGTGCTCCATGACCGCTCCGCCGCTGCAACTCGATCATCTTGTCATCGCCGCCCGAACGCTTGAAGAAGGCGCGAGTTTTGTCGCCGCGAAACTGGGCGTGCAGACGAGCGAGGGTGGCGCCCATCCGCTGATGCGCACGCACAACCGCCTGTTGAATCTCTGGGGCGGCGCTTATCTGGAAGTCATCGCTATCGATCCGGCTGCGGCCAATACGGATTCATCGCGTCCGCTTCTGCGTCCGCGTCTCTTCGCACTCGACGACCCCGCGTTTCTCAAGCGGCTCGAAACAGGGCCGCAACTCGTGCACTGGGTTGCACGCGTCGAGCGTCCGAAGGTGCTGACGCGCTGGCAGGCGCAATACCCGGAGCGCATTGCGTCGGTCGTCGCCATGTCGCGCGGCGCGAATAGCTGGAACCTGACTGTTCCCCACGACGGCTCGTTCCCGGCCTGGCAAGGTTCCGGCGATGGAGTCCTGCCCTCGCTGATTCAGTGGGACACCACGCGGCATCCGAGTGCGTCGCTGCCGGAAACGGGCATTGCGCTGAAATCGCTGACGGGGTTTCATCCGCGCGCGCATGTGCTCCTGGAGCAGATGGCGTGGCTCGGCGCATCGCACTTGATGAACGTCGAAGTGACCGAAGGCGCGCCGGTCCTGGTCGCGCAATTCGAGTTGCCGGACGGCTCCATCGTCACGATGGGGGAAACGTCCGAAACAATCGAAGCCGCAGCGCAGGCAGCGCGGCAAGCCGAACTTGCCGCGGCAAAACCTGCCCGCAAGCGCGCGAAAAGCAGGAAGCCAGAAGACGTAACCGAAACAGCCGATATTGCCGAAACTGCCGCCGATTCGTCGCCCGACGAAGCCGTGCAGCAAGACGACGGACAGCAGGACGAGCGCTAAATACCTGAAAGCGGCGCGATAATAAGCGTGCGCCGCACCCATTGCACCCACACCCGTACCGCCCACCAAGACCGACCGAGGACCCCATGAATCAAGCCGACCTTCAAGCCCAGCCGTGGCAACTTTCCGAACGCGCGAGAAAGCTCACCAGTTCGGCGATTCGTGAAATCCTGAAGGTCACCGAGCGGCCCGAGGTCATTTCGTTCGCGGGCGGACTGCCGTCGCCGGCGACTTTTCCGGTCGATGAAATGCGCGTGGCGTGCGATCGCATCCTGCGCGACAGCCCCGCCGCCGCGCTGCAATACAGCGCGACCGAGGGCTATCTGCCCTTGCGCGAATGGGTTGCGCAACGGTATTCGGTGAACGGCGCGTCGGTGCGTGCGTCGCAAGTGCTGATCACCACCGGCTCGCAGCAGGCGCTCGATCTGCTCGGCAAGGTGCTGATCGATCCGGCGAGCCGCGTGCTGGTCGAAACACCGACTTATCTCGGCGCGCTGCAATCGTTTTCAATGTACGAACCAAATTACGTTCAGGTCCCAACCGATGAACACGGACTGATCCCCGAAGCGCTGACTAGCACGCTGACAGCAGGCGCGCGTCTCTTGTATGCGCAGCCCAATTTCCAGAACCCGACAGGCCGTCGTCTTTCGCTCGAACGCCGCACGGCGCTCGCCGCGTTCGCGCAACGTGCCGGGTTCCCTGTGATCGAGGACGATCCGTATGGCGCGCTCGACTATGCCGGCGCGCCGCTGCCGACCATGCTCTCCATGGCGCCGGATCACATCGTGCATCTTGGGTCGTTTTCGAAGGTGTTGTCGCCGGGCATGCGCGTGGGTTACATCATCGCGCCCGAGGAACTGCACTTCAAACTCGTGCAGGCCAAGCAGGCGACTGACCTGCATACGCCGAGCCTCACGCAGCGCATCGTGCATGAGGTCGTGAAGGACGGGTTTCTCGAAACGCATATCCCGAAGATCCGCGCGCTGTATCGCGATCAATGCGCGGCCATGCTGGCATCGCTTGAAAAACACATGCCGGCGGGCGTGGAATGGAACCGGCCGGAAGGCGGGATGTTCGTGTGGGTGAAGCTGCCCCTGCACATCGATACAATGAAACTGCTCGAGCAGTCCATTGCACAGCACGTGGCGTTCGTTCCAGGCGGACCATTCTTCGCGAACGAAGCCGAGCACAACACGCTGCGCCTGTCGTTCGTGACGGTGCCCCCGGCCGTGATCGACGAAGGCATTGCAAAGCTCGGCGCGCTGATCCGCGCGCAGGTCTGAATTTCATCATTCATTTCAAAGGGATTTCGCATGGCCCAACTCAACGTGTATGACAAGCTGAAAGAACTCGGTATTGAATTGCCGACCGCCGGCGCCCCCGCCGCGGCCTACGTGATGAGCGCGCAAAGTGGCAACACGGTGTACCTCTCCGGCCATATCGCGAAGAAAGACGGCAAGGTGTGGGCGGGCAAGCTGGGCGCCACGCTCACGACCGCCGAAGGTCAGGCCGCGGCGCGTTCAATTGCCATTGATCTGATTGCGACGCTGCACGCGCATGTGGGCGACCTGAACAAGGTCACGCGAATCGTGAAGGTGATGAGCCTCGTGAACTCCACTTTCGAATTCACCGAACAGCACCTGGTGACGAATGGCGCATCCGAATTGATCGCCGATGTTTTCGGCGAGCGCGGCAAGCACGCCCGCTCCGCTTTCGGCGTGGCGCAAATTCCGCTCGGCGCGTGTGTCGAGATTGAATTGATCGCCGAAGTCGCCTGAACTGTCGAGAATTAAACCTTAAAGGCGTTTTCGTACGCCAGTTTATTGCACTTGATTGTTTCCCCGGTGCCGCCCGGCATCGGGATCTAAAATCCAGATGTTCTTTATATCGATAAACTGCATCTGCGAAACGGCGTTTCAGACCGCGGAGCCGCGCCAGCCATGCGTTTCAGGCCCTCCGCGTATACCTCGATGCCTCATTGCGCCCATGAGCTTCCTTAAACGGGTCGCCTTCAGTAATATCTAATCCGGTCGTCATTGGTAATATCTGACCTGCCGGCGTCGGGGCTTGTCGTTGATGGGTCGTGAGTTTTAAGTATTCGTGTCCAATAAATCAACTGTAAGAAATGCAAGACGTGCTAAAGGCAATTTTGCGCAAACTCGCGAACGATTCCGAAAAACGCATCCAGTTTGAATGATTTACGAACCGGATCGAGTCAGCATCGCACCGCCGGACCTGTGATCCGGACCACCCGCCCGCCACCACGTCACCGGGTCCTTGAACTGACCGAACCCATGAATCGATCACGGCCCAAAGCGCCACGGGATATGAAACACGCGGACTTCCCGCGCAGGAGTCGCGCATTGTTCGCGATTCCCGCGCTGGGGGCGCTCGTGCTCGTGCTGCTCTGGACGGTCATTTTCGCGCGTCTGTCGGTGGAGCGCGAGGCGGCGACGCACGCGTCCATGGCATCGGCTGCCATTCTTTCTTCCGCGCTCGAACAGCACACGATCAAGGCGATCCACCAGGTCGACCAGATTACGCGTTTCGTCAAATACGAGTTCGAGAAAACACCCGGCCAGTTCAACCTGGCGAGCACGGTGGAAAAAGGCGTGGTGCAAAGCGACACGCTGGTGCAAGTGTCTCTCATCAACGAACACGGCATCCTCACCGCGACCACCGCTGAATCGAATCCCAAGCCTCTCGATCTCTCGGATCGCGAGCATTTCCGGGTTCACGCGTTATCGAACGATGACTTGCTGTTTATCAGCAAGCCGGTGCTTGGCCGGGTCTCGCGACAATGGACGCTGCAGATCACACGGCGCCTGAATCATCCAGATGGGTCGTTCGCGGGCGTGGTGGTCGTTTCAGAGAACCCCAGCTACTTCACGAGCGATTTCTACAACGTTGCGTCCATCGGCCGCGAAGGCGTCGTCGCCGTGATCTCGGATAACGGCTCCGTGCTGGCACGCAGTACCGGCGCGGGTTCGGTCACATCGAAGGCCAACGGCCGCATGATGCAGATGGGCGAGCCGGGCAGCGACACGGCGAGCGTCTTCACGGCAAGCGGCGTGTATCCGACGTCCGAGCACGCGTCGGGCATCTACGTCGATCCCATTGATAACGTCACGCGCATTGTTTCGTACCGGCATATCGATGGCTATCCGCTCGGCGTGCTGGTCGGGCTGTCGCAGGCTGAGGAGTTCGTCGATTTCAATCACACGCGCCGCGTCTATCTGCTGATGGCGACGTTCATCTCGCTCGCCATGCTCGGTTTTTTCGCAGTGGCGACAGGTCTTATCGGCAAGTTGCTCGGACGCGAGCGCGAGATGACGCATCTGGTCGAATACGATTTGCTGACCGGATTGCGTAACCGCTATTCCACGCTGCAGACGCTCAGGCACGACGTGGTCAAACCCGAGAACGTGGGTCGTCTGGCGCTGCTGTTTATCGACCTCGACAACTTCAAGACCGTGAACGATACGCTCGGTCACAACGCCGGCGACATCGTCCTGCAGATGACCGCATCGCGGCTCGCGGAAACCGTCGGCGACCATGGCACGCTGTCGCGCATTGGCGGCGATGAATTCGTGGTCGTCGTCAAGGGCGCCGATGTCGAGCGGCAGGCGGTCGAGATGGCCGAAGCGGTCTCGCATATGTTCGCCACGCCCTTCGACGTCCGCGGCAGCGCCTTCGTGCTGCATGCGAGCGTCGGCATTGCGTTGTATTCGGTAGCGAGCGAAAGCGAAATCGACTTGCTGAAGAAGGCCGATCTCGCCATGTACAGCGCGAAGGACGCGGGCAAGAACTGCTATCAGTTTTACTCGCCGCAGTTGTCGCATCGCGCCGACCATCTGATGAAGTGGGAACAGCAACTGCGCGTCGCGCTCGCGCAGAACCAGTTGTTCCTCGCGTACCAGCCGAAGATCGACCTCACTCGCCGATGCATCACCGGTTTCGAAGCGCTCGCCCGATGGAACCATCCGCAGCACGGCCTGATTCCCGCAAACGAATTCATCCCGGTCGCGGAAAGCACGGGCTTGATCGTGCCTATCGGGGACTTCGTGATTCATACCGCGTGCCGGCAACTGGCCATCTGGCAGGCACAAGGGTATGACGGCCTGTCGCTCGCGGTGAATATCTCGGCGGTGCAATTCTGGCGCGGCGATCTGCTTGAGACGGTCGCGGCGGCCATACGGGACAGCGGTATTGCGCCGGGCAAACTCGAACTCGAGATCACCGAAACCGTGATGATGGAGTTTCCGGATATCGTCGCGGAAAAGATCGCGGCGTTGAAGCGGCTCGGCGTGCGGATCGCGCTGGATGATTTCGGCACGGGATATTCGTCGCTGTCGTACCTCAACCGTTTTGCTGTCGATACTCTCAAGGTCGACCGGTCGTTTATCCAGGCCATTCCGCACGACCGCAGCGTCTGCGTGATGGTTTCAGCAATTGTGAATCTGGCGCGCTCGCTCGGACTGACCGTGGTTGTGGAAGGCACCGAGACCGAAGAGCAGATCACCTGGCTGTCGCGACTCGGGCCGATTGAAGCGCAGGGTTTTCTCTTCTCTCGGGCGGTGCCCGCTGAAGGCGTGCAGTCCTTGCTCGACCGGTTCGGAGTGTGCGGTTTGGGCCTCGTATCCGATGTCGTCGCGCTTCCGTTTGGCGAAGCGCCATCGAATGCGGTGGAATGAGCCGGGTTCTGGCGCTTCACCAGCGGTAGTCGAATTCCGCGCTTCCTGCATGCGCATGTCCACCGCCGCCGAACTCACCGTTGTAGCGCAAACCGGCGTGCACTTGCCGGCCTAAAGCAATGCGCACGCCGGCTCCGGCTTGCATCGCGTCTCGTGCCGGGCCGCTGCCGTGCACGGTGAAAGCGCTGTTCTCCGCGCCTTCGAAACTCGCGCTCACCGCTTGAGTCAGGGCGCCGTATTGATGAACCCACGCTAGGTCGCCGTTCAAACTCCATGCACGGCCGAAGAACTCGAACTGATTGCGCCAGCGCGCGCCCAATGAAGTTCGTATCGAGTTTGCAGCGTTCGCCGATACAGCAAGGTTCACCGAATCGGCGCCGCTTTCGCTGAAGGCCGGCGTCTCCTCGTGCTGCATTTCAAGCGATACGAACGGCGACAGCACACCGATTTTTCCCATCGATACATCCACGCCATTGCTGAGCGTGGCGAAGTACTGGTTGCCATCGACGCTGCCGAGCGCGGTGCGCGGGGTATCGGTGAAAAAGATCGAACGCTTCATGTCGTCGCTGTTGCGCGCATAACCCAACGATGCCTGCAGCCAGTACGCGCCCGGCATGTAAGTGCCGTAGAGCGCGGCTTGATACGTATCGAACTGGCCGTGAACGGGCAACGTGCTGGTCGATGTATTGCCGTGCATGGCGGCGAGCGCCGCGCCAAGGGTGACCTTCGGCATGATCCGGTAATCGATGCCCGATATCACGCCGCCGGCACTCGTTTGCTGGCCGAGCCAGGTATCGTAGCCACCGAGCTTGCCGGTGCTGCCGAGAACGCTGATCCATGAACACGCTCGCCCGTTGTTGACCAACGACGGCAAGGCTTCGTCCGCAGCGCATTCGCCGGAGAAACGTGCGGCGTTCAGCCTGTTACCGATAGCGTCCATGCCGAGCCGCGCTGCTTCGAAGTGCGCATTCGAAAACGCGGCGTACGCTTCCGCGCTCAACTGGTCAAGCGCCGCATACGCCGATGAACCTTCAAGGCTCAGCAGATCGCCCGCAATCGACAGGAAATCGCGCGTTGGAGACCCGCCCGCCGCAATGCCCGCAACGCCATGATCGAGCGCCGCTTCGACGGCGATCTGGTTCGGCGTTCCGCCCGCAAACTGGAAGCCGCGCTGCACGTGGATGTATGCGTTGTGGGAATCGTAGGAAAGAGATGCCGAGACGAACGGATTGAGCGTCTCCATGCCGCTGAACACGCCCGTCAGACCGGCTGTCGTGCTCAGGATCGTGTAGGTGTCGGTCGGCGCGAAGGACGCTGAGCGCAGACGAACGCGTACGATACCGCCTTGCAACTCTGCCGTTCCATCGACGGCGATCAGGTCGTTTCCTTGCGGCGTAATTTCGGCTTCGTAACCGCTTCCGGGCGTCTGCGTGTATGAGCCAGTGACCGAAAGCGTGCCTGTCGACAGGGGCTGAAGCCCCGGAATTGCGGCGGTGGCCGGCATGCCCGGTGCGATGACGCCTTGCATCGAAAGCGCGCCTTTTAGCGTTCCCGTGCCGTTGAGCGTCGCATCGGGCGCGACGGTGATTGCAGGACTCGCCAAAATGCCGGTCAATGTCAGCTCGCCGTTGCGGATCGTGCTGACCGATGTTATCGAAACCGGACCTGACACGGTCCAGCCCGCGTCCTGGATCGTCAGTGTCGAGAAGCCCGACGTCCGGCTGGACAAGGTACCCGCGCCATTCAACGTCAACGCATTCGATGAACCAGGGCCGCCATCGAGATCGCCGTTTATGTCACTGCCGCTGCTTAACAGCAAGCGGTTGTTCGATCCCGTAAAACGCACCGCCGCGGCCTGCCCGCTGATCGCTCCCACGTTGACGATCGACACGTTCGAGCCGGCGAGAACGGCGACGCCCGTCGCGCTGCTGATCGATGCGCCCTGCTCGTTCGTCAGGCTTGCAACGCCGCCGGGGGCATCGACGGAAACGCCCGTTCCGTTCACACCCTGCGCCGCGATGGACCCGGCGTTCTCGATGAAAACGTGAGTCCCGGTCGACGCCGAAACACCGTTGCTGCCTTTGATCGAGGCGCCTCGGTAGTTCGCAAGGCTCGCGGAACCCGTCGATGCGTCAATCACGACGCCGGTTCCACCGACCTCACTGCCCGCAATCGATCCCGCGTTGATGATCGAAACGCTCGCGCCCGCCTGAACCGACGCCTTGACCGCGTCACCGGCTGTGCTCGTGATCGATCCACCCTGCTCATTCGTCAGGCTCGCAGCGCCCGTGGGTAAGACGATCGCCACCCCAATCCCCTGCGCCGCATGCGACGCAATGGAACCCGAGTTCTGCACGCTCGTGGCGTCGCCTGTCGCGAGCACGGCGGCTTCTCCGTTGGCGCTGCTCGAAATCGAACCGCGATTGACCACCCGGCTGTTTTCATTCACCGATACCGCGTTCCCCGAGCTTGCCTGAACCGATCCGCCAGGCAACACATCGATGGCGACGCCGGTCACGCCGGGCTGCGCAATGAGACTTCCGTTCAACTGCCCTGCCACGGAAACGGTCCCACCGCCAATGAGCCACATCTGCGTAACGCCATTCGCGCCGGTCAAGGTCCACGTGCCTGAATCGTCCTTGCGCAAGACTTCAAAGCCGCGATACTGCGCCGATGCACCCAGGCCGGAAATATCGAAGCTGCCATCGCTCGTGCCGCCGAGAATCAGCGTATTCGTTCCCGCGCCGCCATCGGCTACACCGACCAATATCGCCGTACCCGTCAAGCGCAGCGTATCGTCGTCCGGCCCGAAGAGAATCGCCGTCCCGCCTTTGCCGTTGATGCTGCCGCTGTTCGAAACGAAGCTCCCGGTGCCGGTTGCGCCGGCGCTCAGATCGATGGCCGTGCCGTTTAGCGAAACGATCGAGCCGTCGTTGAGAACCGTCGTGGCGGAATTGGCGAGAATGGCGGGACCTTGCCCAACGATGCTTCCCGTAGCGGAATTTGTCACGGTGCCGCCGCTTGGCAAGTGAACGCCCGCGTGCGTGGCCGACAGGTCCTCCGAGCCGCTGATCGTGCCGGCATTGGTGACGGTGCTGGTCGATCGGTTTGCGAAGACTGCATCGAACTGACCGATGATCGACGCGCCG
>NZ_CAXTGZ010000152.1:0-12035 GCF_964243625.1 uncultured Caballeronia sp. | reverse complement strand
TCTGGCGCGAACGAGCGCGCCCATTAGCGTAGATAGGGCGCCGCGCTAAACCGGTTGCCGGTCTTTTGCCTAATCCGCCGGGCGTTTGTCGGCGAGCGCGCGCCTGCATTCGTCGAGCACGCGCAGAACGAGTTCCGACTGATAGTTCAGATCGTCGCTATCCAGGATTTCTTCGACCGCGTCGCGGGCCCAGTCGGCATCGACCAGTTCTGAATGCCGTTGCGCGAGATCTGCCGCGATCGCCGACAATTTGGCAATGGCGAGCCATTCCGCTTGCCGTTGATGCCTGTCGAGCCATTTATGAGCGGCTTGTACGTGAAAGGCCGCGGTGGGCCAGGAACCGTTCAGGTAATACGCGCCGAGGCTCCCGCACGTGAGCCAGCAGAGCAATTCCACGCGGTCGTTAGGGCCGAGACTGTGGCGTACGTCGTTCATGGCATTGCTCACCAAGATGATTGATGTTTTCCGGAAGTTTTGATTCCGACAGGAAAACGATATCACGCCACAGTGCAATGCGGAATCAGCCATTTGGGCGGTACGTGTGAGGCCCCGCAAAAGGCTGTGCTGCTGATGAGAGGCTGCGGTCGACACATGTTCCGATGTTACGTAACGACATGCGGTGTTGCGCAGGCCCTAATGATGCATGACGAGGTGCGCAGGCGCTCCCTGACGAAACTCTGGAGTGGCCATCGCCGCGGTGATCTCGCCAAACGATGACTGGAGCAGGTCGATTTTCTGGCGCAGATCATTCAGCCTGACGGCCGCCATGGTGGCCAGTTCGCGGACGTTGCGCAGCAGCTTTTCGCATAGCGCCGAGTACTGTGCCGCGACGATATCGAGCAGCGCGTGCGATGGCGCGCCGGGGACATCGACGACTGCTTCCTGGGATTGGGCAATCCGCATGCGCTCGGTTGCCTGCGCGAAAACCTCTACAGGAGCGATAGCCGTGGTGATGGATGCGTCCACTTCGTCGAGCGCGGCGCGGAGGTCGAGCGCGCTTTCTTCCATGGACACGGTCAGTCCGTGCACCTTTTTTGCCGTCATCCAGCCGCGCTCCACAAGCGTTTCACTGGCGCTGACGAGCGCGGCAGTAATCGCCGATACCGCCACCCGTTCTGTTTCGACACGATCCTTGAGCTCCGTGCACTCGGCAAGCACTTCGCTGAAGGCTGTCATTTGTAATTCGATCACTTGGATGGTTGGCATGTGGCAATCAAAAATAGGGCGGCGGAAAATCGAAAATAACGCACGAACTATGCCAATTGACGGGCGGAGTGCAGATTAAAAAAATGCCTTGTTTATATTGCTTTAGGCCGACTGTCTTAAATGGCGAATTGCGATTGTCAGTCTGAGGCACCGTGTGAATAACTGTAAAGTAAAGCTGTTACCCCAAGGCAAAATTTGTATAAATTTGACAATTTTTCAATATGCCGGGTTAAACCATAGAAACTGAAATTATCAGCGGTCTAGTTTCGTTGAGGCTATGCAAGCTATTGAATGTAGAGTGATTTATCGTAAATGCTCAATCCTCGACTTGGCAATAACGCCGATAGCGTTTTGTTTGCGATTTGTAGGGTTTTCGATGTCGAACGCGCCCCGGAATTCCCTGCCTGCCGCTTTTGAACATGCGCAAATTCCCTGCTGCCAGTGCCCCGACCGAACTTTGGTGGTTTGCTGAAATCGCTTCGTCTCACTCGTGTTGACACGTTGCGCCACAGGCCGTCACACGTTTCTTCACACCTTTAAAATTCTGGGTTATCTGAGATTGAGGCGATTTCGAAACTGTGTCTCAAAAGTGTTCGGTCTAGACGTGTTTAATAGTTAGACAAAAATAAGACTTTGAGTAGGTAATTAGGGACTAGCGGTTTGATGAATTCGACTCGCGCCACCGATTCTCAAGTTTGGAACTGGGCTGTGGACATCTGGTGAAGTGCGGCGGGAATGAAATAATTTTTCAAACGGCATCACCGTGTCGCGCGAGACCACCCGTAACTGTTTCCTGTGAGTATGAGGCCGCAGCCTGAGGGCAGGCCGTTATCTCTCTCGCGTTATTTGCGCTTGCGCTGCGTGCGGATCGCAAGCACACGGCAATTTTCCGAACGCCCACGCGAAACAAGACAATTTGCGAAATGAACCTTGCTGAGGTTTAATTTGTGTTGCCGCTGGCTTTTATCGCGGCACTTAAAGGAGCAAGACATCTTTCATACACACCTTCCCCGGATAACGCCTTGACGCCGCGGCTGCGAAGCATCTGGCGTCTCGCCTTGTTGTTCGTCCGTGAGAGCCGGATGACGGACGCCGGCAAGTCCGAGCCGATCCACCGAGTCATGCGCTCGTTCACGGCCGGCATGCGCGCTCATGGCGCCACGAGTCTTTCCCAGCGCGCGCCATTGCTGCAAAACCTCTCAGGCGTGTTGAGCATGGCATCGGGCGTGCTCGAGCAGCATCCGGCATTGTCGGAAACGGCGGTGCGGGTTGCGCTGGCGGAACTCGATACGCTCAAGACGCCGTTGAAAGGCGCGGCATTGCGGCAGGCACTTGTTACAGCGTTGCCGCCCGGGCGTGCCGCTGCCTTGATCGAGGTGGAAGACGAACCCGAGCGCTGCGGAATTGCCGAGCAGACGCATCGCGCTTCGGTGCGGTTGAATGAAACGAGCCTGGGCACCGCGGGATTGCCCGTCAGCGCCCGGCTCACGCTGATTCGTGCCGATACCCGCAAGGAGCTCGCGCAGGATCTCGACGTGGCGGGCGCGGCGGCGCGCCTGGCCGAACGCTTTTCCCGCGAGGTGCGCGCGCAGAACGTCGGCGCGCTGATTGCACGTCTGGGCGATACCGTCAATGCAATGCTCGACCTTCGCCAACGCGCCGCCGATCAAAGTTTCCTGCGCTACCGGCTGCACGAGGTGAACAACGACGTCCGTGTCGTCGTGCCCGAAGTGCTCTGGGATTTATGCAGCGATACCGCGCTTGTTACCCGATCAGTGCGTAGTGTGCCGCTATCGGACGTCGCTGCGTTGCGCGCTCACGGCATCGAACCGGTCGATCTGATCGCAACGTGGATCGAGGCGTTCTTCGAGATCGCGCTGGGCGAGGGCGTCTATCACGCCGGTCTTGAAGCGGCGGGGGCGGCGGTCAGCATCGAGCCGGATACGTTCGGCCGGCTGGTGCTCGATGGCGACTCGCCGCTCACTTTTTTCGCGGCCCATGAACGCAGTTTCCTGGTCACCGGATCAGATGCGCTTTTGCGAGGCGACCACAAGGCGGCGGCGCGCGAACACATGCGCCACGGCACGCCCGGCAAGCACGATGGGCACGAAACCCAGCAGACGGTGCGGGTCGAGGCGACGTACCGGCGGGAGGCAGAGCGTTTTGCCGGCGACGCACACCGCCACCGCACCGTCTCCGATCTGTTCACGGCGCTCGGCAAGGGTCCCCTGGAACATGCTTTCGCCGACGCCCATACGGGCATTGCATCGCGGGCGGCATTACTGGCGCGCTCGGCCCAGAGCATCGAGGAGATGGCGCAGCGGATTGCGCCGGATATCGATGTCTGGAAGATTGCCCGTCGCGTGATCGTGCGTCTGGCGCTTGATCAGTTCAGCTCGCACGGGGTCATGGCGCAGGTTGTGAAGGAAGCGGTGCACTGGCCGCACGCATTGCCTCGCGTGCCGAATCTGCTTTCCGACTGGGTGGCGCGGCAGAACCGGCGTGGCGTCAGGGCGCGTTCGGATCCGATCCGGTAGGCAGCATCCTCGTCGCCGGGGAACGGGTGTTGCTGCCTTTGGTTCTGTACCCATCCAAAAAGGAGCAGATCATGAGCGCAACAACGAAGGCGGAACCCGGCGAACCCGATAACCGCGACCTGAAACAAAACCCGAAGCAAACTGCCGAAGTGCCGCTTGGCAGCGGTGACTCGCCCGAGCCGAGCGGAACGGGCGGTTTTGGCTCGCACAGCTCTGAGCCGGAAGGGGTATCGAAAGGGACGTCGAGGAAATCGAGCCTGCCTTCCACTGATCGCGTGGACGGCAAACCCGAAAAGTAAACCGCGGCGGCCGCTCTCAGGGCATGCCACCAAGCGAGGGCGAGATGATGCTTCCAGGCGGAAGGTCGTCCGCTTTTTCCTCATTCGCGGCGCGGGATGAAACCGGCGCGTGATTGGCGCTGCATGTATCGACGGATTCCTGGCCGATACAACGCAAGAAAGCGTCCGCGACAGTGCTATCCGAAAATGTGTAGACAGTTGTCTCAACCAGCACTTCGGTGTCCGACAGCCGGTTTGCAGTAATGGTCATGATGTTCCTCCGAAAGTTTTTACCTTCGGGAATTCAGCATCAACCGCGCCCGGCCTGCGCCTATGGAAAAAATGGGCGAAAAAAAACCGGCCATGCCTCGAGGCGCGGCCGGATTCCTCAACACAGCTCAAATTACCGCTGCCGCGCCCAGATCGCGCCGAGTACGAAACCGATCGCACCGGCGACCAGCACGCCGTTGATCGGCTGTGAAATGACCGCTTCGCGGACGTTATCGAGCGTCTCGCCGTAATTGCGCTGAATCGTGCCGAGCGCTTGCCGCGCCTTGCCTTCAGCTTGCGTCGATGTATCGCCAGTAAGTCCGCCTACCGCATCCTGAACCTTGCCAACGACGGTTTGCGCCGCGCCTTCTACCTGATCCTGCACCATGGTGCCTCCCGTTCTAGTGAAGCGGTTTATCGAAGAATCCGGCGTACCGGAAAACTCTTTTGAGCAGGGTTCGTGCCCAGGCACGGTGAAGCGGCTCAGGCCGGACCGATCAGGCGCGTCACGATTGCAATCAGCGAGTCAATGGACAGCGGCTTGCGATGAAACTCCAGCTTTGGGTGTGTCACTTCCGGTGTGCGCGCAGCGGCGCTCGAGAGTACGACAGGGATCTGCGCCAGGGTGTCGTCGGCCGCGAGCGCGTGGCACAGCGCAAGGCCGTCCATGATCGGCATCATCCAGTCGGTCACGATCAGGTCGGGCGGATTCGCACGCACCGATTCCAGCGCCCGCAAGCCATTGGACGCAGTGCCGACCTCATAGCCTTCCATTTGCAGCACGAGCCGCCAGGTGGTGAGCAGGTCGAATTCATCGTCGACGACGAGGATCTTTTTCATGTCCGCGTGCCGGCGTCCTGTGCGGACAAGGTCGGCGGAATCGTGCCACGCGCTGATAAAAGCGTGGTCGTGCCGACGAACCCGTCGCTCAGGTGCAAGCCGTTTTCATCGATCAGAAAACGCCGGATCGAGGGATCGTGCGCCGCCTCGCGCTGCTTGACGATCGAGACGATCCGGTACAACGATGTGGTCGTCTCGACATAGCGCAACAGCACGATGTTCTCCGTCATCGCCGACGCCCGAATGGACCCACCGTGCGTCATGTCGCCGTAAAGCGGGAGCTCCTCGGTCAGCAGCGTGGTGACGCTTTCCTGACGCAAACGGTGTGTAAGCGCGTTCAGGAACAGGCCAAAACGCTCGGTGCGGTTCGCGGAATCGTGGAAACCTTCAATGCCGTCGACCACGAGCCGCGACGCGCCTACCCGTCTCACTACGGACAGCAGCTCGGCCGCGAGTTCATCGATTGCGAGTTCCACGGCCGGACGCCATTCGATGATCAGGCGGCCATCGGCGACGGCCTCGGCAAGCTTGATCGACACCCCTTCCGCCTTCGCGATCAGGCGCTCCGGCGATTCATAGAAGCCGAAATAAACGCAGCGCTCGCCCCGGGCGGTGCCTGCTTCCAGAAATTTCAGCGATATCAGCGTCTTGCCGATTCCCGATGGCCCGATCAAGGTCGTGGTCGATCCCTTGACCACGCCGCCGCCGAGCATGGCATCAAAATCCGGCAGCCCGAACGCGAGCTTCGACTTCAGGTCGGGCGCGCTTTCGCGCAGTATTGAACGGGCTTCCAGGCGGGGGAATGTGACGAGGCCATCGGCGGTGATCTTGAAGGAGTGCCGTCCCAGCAGGTGATCGCGGGCGCGCAGTTTGTGCACTTCTATTTCACGTGTGCGCCGCATGCCGGTCGCGAACCGGTTCAGTTCAACGAGGCCATCGACAAGCGTGTGTTCCGGATGCGGCTCGTTGCCTGACAGAGGCGCAAGGATCAGCGTGGTGCAGCCTGCCGCCGATACAAACGCGCTCAATTCGTGGATGAACTGAGACAACTCGAGCTCGGTCGAGCTGAATTCACGCGCGCTGCGAAATCCATCGATAACCATGAAACGCGGCCGGTTCGTCTTGATGGTCGAGGCGATCAGCGCAAGAAAACCGCTGAGGCCGTCGCGCATCAACTCGTGATAACCGGAGACGAAGAACATCTTGTCCGAAATGGCGTCGGCGTCATAGAACGACAGTGCTTTCAGATGCGACAGCAGCTTGGAATGCGATTCGGCGATCAGCGTGATGTAGAGCACCGTGTCGCCCTCGGCCACGCGATGAAACCCGATCTGCGTCGACAGGATGGTCTTGCCCGCGCCTGCCATGCCTTCTATCAGATACAAGCCGCCCTTGAGCAAACCGCCGCCAAGTATGTCGTCGAGTCCCGGCACGCCGGTGGTGACGGTGTTCGGATCGGAAACGGGCGGGGTCGAGGGGATTGCTTGATCTGTCATGAATATCTCGGGTGGAGTAGCCCGGCAAGGATGGCGCGTAAAGCGGGATTATCGCCGAGAAGACCCACTATGTCGGCATTTGTGAACTTCTTTGAAATCATTTCGATGCGGCGACGCTGTGACCAAGCCTATCCGCACGTTCCGCGCCCGGGGGCGAGAGCCGCCGCAGCATCCCTGCAGCCAATGTCATGCGGGAGAAATTAAGAACTTGCTCATGGTCTTAAGAGCGGACGGATGGTCTCATCATGTTTTGCCGTATGCGTGTTGCGTCGATTCATGCGCACACGCGTTCGTTTCTCTGTTTCACGCCTGTTCGAGTCCGCAGTCCTTGGTCGTTCGCGCAGGCATCTGGCTGCGAGACCGCCCATGTTCCAGAATACCGCTTCGTCCCGTTTCGTCTTGATGGCCGCGAGCCTTTTCGCCCTCAGCGGTCTGGCGCACGCCGAATCCCGCATGGCCGCGACATCGGTCGATCCGGGCATTTACTCCGGCGCGCCGTTCGCATATCGGGCGGATCGAGCAATCATGTTGGCCGTACCCGACCAGCCCGCCGATAACCGCATCTTCTCGCCGGTCAGCAACATGGGCGACATGCATCCTCGTCAGCCCACTCCGGACCATCCCCGATTGCGTCACGATCTCTAAAGCGCAGTTTGAAACGCTGCAGGAAAATCCGCCGAAAGTTGTTAAAAGAATTGCTTGAGGAATCGCTCGAAAGCCTGGAGTGTTTCAGGTGACGAAGAAGATAGAGAAAGCGGGCTCACGCATTTTCCGCTTTACCTTTTCTATCTGCCATAATTCCGATGTTTTCGCATTCTTGATTGCGTTCAACCCGGAAATTCCATGGACTCCAACAAAACAACGAGAGGCGGGGCGCTGGTCTTGGCATGGTTCATCCTGTGCGGCGCGGCGTTCGCGGCGGGGCCTGCAGCGTCCGCGCAAAGCAGCGCCGCACAGGACGATCCCCTGGGCGGTTCGGGGACGCGGCGGAGCCTTCTGACCAACGGCGCCGCTGATGAGCCGCAGGCCACGGCGAACGGCAACATCGCGGAATTGCAGCAAATGATTCGCGACGGCAAGGTAAAGGAACTGCGCACGACGTATAACGGCAGTTATGGCGCAAGCATGTTGTTTTACCCGGACGAAATGACTTTCTACATTGCGTTGTTCCAGCAAAAGAAATTCTGGCGCGTCATCAAGACTCAAGCCGACGCACGGGCGGAAACGGTTTATGCGGACTTTGCGAAGAACAGCGCCGCGCTTGCCGATACAGAAATCCGCCGAACCAAACTCGAGGCGGAAAAGAACTTTGCGGATCGGCTGATCGCGGTTCAGCAACAGCGCGCGAACCGCTTGCAGGCTGACCTTGAAGTGGCGCGTGCACAGCAAAGCCAGGTGGTGGACCGCCAGGCGGAGCAGCAGGAGGCAATCCGGTCGCTGCGTGCGGAGCAGGATTCGGCGCAAGCGCAATTGCGCGCGTTGCAAACCAAGGTGCAGGACCTGCAACGTCAGTCCGACACCGACCTGATGCCGTTGCCGTTTCCAAAGTAACGTGCGTCTGACGGAGCGAACGTTGTAGAGCGTTCCGCCGCTGCCGGGTTCCGGCAGCATTCCAAGTTGTGAAAAAACGGCTGCCTTCGCAGCCGTTTTTTATTGCTGCAACAGTAATAGCCTGCCAAAACTTTTCTTAATATTTACATTTAAAGCTTGTTTCCAAAGTCGTCGCGCGCTGTTTCATTAATTAGGAATTATCCAGTAAGGAATGCTTGATTCCACGTGCTAACATTTCGCGCGATTTCGGATTCCAGATCATTTTAGGATTATCCGAATCGAAGGCTTGAGGCGAATAAGGTGGCTGTGGAAATCGGGTAATTGTCTGATGGCCCGACCAGTACGCGTTTGTCTCGATATCTCAGTCACATGTAATTTCGAAACGGTAAACAGGATGTCTAATAAATTAATCGCTGCAGGCTTGTTGTCAATCGGCGCCCTCGCTGGCTGCTCCAGTGCTTCGGGTCCCACGTTCAACGCAAATCAGATCCAGACCGCCAATGGCGCGCAGGTTTATCGCGTGGAATGCCATGGTTTGTTTGAAGGCGTCGCTGAGTGCGTGAAACAGGCGCAGAAGATTTGCGGCGACAAGCCCGCATACAAGCTGGAGACCATGGAACGCCTGCGCGCTCCCTCGGAAGATGCTCTGGACCCGCGCGTCCTGACGTTCCAGTGCGGCGCACCGGCTCAACCGGAAGTGGCCCCCGCACCGGCTCCGGCACCCGTGCCGCAAGCTGCGCCGGAAATGCCGCGTCAGATCGACCTGAGCGGCGACGCGAACTTCGCAACCGACAGCGCCACGCTGACGCCGCACGCTAAGAGCACGCTTGATGAGTTCGTTGCTGCTGGTCAGAACGTTCAGTTGCGTCAGGTCGAAGTATCGGGTTACACCGACTCCACAGGTTCGGCATCGCACAACCAGCGTCTGTCGCAGCGCCGTGCGGAATCGGTCATGCAATACCTGAAGAGCAACGGTCTGCGCTCGCAAAACTATTCGGCGCAAGGTTTCGGCGCGGCGAACCCAGTGGCGTCTAATTCGACGGCAGCGGGTCGCGCGAAGAACCGTCGCGTGGAAATTCGCGTCAGCACGCAGTAATCGCGGCGGGCGTTTCTACCAACGCCACGACGTAAAAACCCCGCAAGCGCGTAGCGCTTGCGGGGTTTTGTGCTTGGGGCGACGCTGCCGTATGTTTTGACCAGTTAGAACAACGTGAGTTGAGCGCGGCCGGGGCCGCCTTCGAGCGTCAGCAAATGTTGTTTGCGCTCCATGCCGCCCGCGTAGCCTGTCAGTTCGCCATCAGCGCCAATCACGCGATGACACGGCACGATGATCCCCACCGGATTGCGCCCGTTAGCCGCGCCCACCGCTCGCGATGCCCCCGGCGCATAGCCCATGCGGCGCGCGAGATCGCCGTAAGTCCACGAATTTCCGAACGGAATTTCCAGCAATGCCGCCCAGACGCGTTGCTGGAAGTCGGTTCCATTCAAGCGTAATTTGACGGAAAACGCGGTGCGTTCGCCAGCGAAGTACTCGGCGATCTGCTCCATCGCTTCAGCGATAACCCGCGACCGCGGCGCGCCGGTATCGATGAGACCTGCGGGAAAATGTTTCTGCCCGACGAAGAACAGACCGGTGAGATGTTCATCCTCAGCGCGATACGCCAGATGGCCCAGCGGACTCGGTGCAATGTGACATTCAATCAACAGTGTCTCCCATCGTTTATCAAGTCTGGATGCAGCTGGTTTGCAGCCTAGATAAACGGATTATCGGTCTTGCCGGCCGGTTTCACCGGCTCGGCGGCCAGTTTGACAGGCAGCGCGGCGTCGTTTTGCAGTGCATCGACGATTGCGTTAACGGCTTTCTGCAGCGCCAGCGCAGTCGCCAGCCCGGCCTTGTCGCGGGTGATCGTCAGATCGCCGGACACGGACAAGCGCGCAGGATCATTTGCGATCACGAGTGCGTCGCCGTCGATGTTGAGTGTGTCGGTATCGTTTGAGAATGGCTTAAACACCTTTCAGTCCTCCAATGCGTTGATCTTTCAGCGAGTCGGGAATGCCTGGAAACTGCAGCCCGCTCATGGCTTCCAGTTCGTGGACCGTCTTGACCGTGTATTCGTTCGTGGGCGTGTTGTCCACGACGACCGCGAACGCCAGCTTGCGTTGTGGCATGTACACCACCTTGTACAACTGGGTAGGCACCAGCACGCGCGACTCGCCGATGGTCTGCAACTGCCGTCCGGAAAAAATCGGTCCGGTCACGACATAGGCCTCGCCGGATTCTTCCACCAGCCGTCGCACCGCTTGCTCGATGCGCGACCAGATGCGCCGGTTGTTCGACGGGTTTTGCGGCACGACGTTCGCAAGCGAAAACGATTCGGCCATGCTTTTCTTGTCCCATCGGTCGCCGGCCGGGCTCATATGGCCGCGATCGTAACCGCTGCGCTTGTAGTCGGAGAGCGTGGCGCTGTCGCCGGGCGGCAATTGTTTATCGACGAAAAAGCGGTTCGTGCGCGCGTTGTCGCGAGCGTCGTCGATGTGTTGCGCCGTCAGATGTTCAGCCGACCACAAAGGCCCGTGTGTCACGCCGGAATGGAGGACCGCGAAATCGGAATAGCAAAGCTGCTGCGTCGATGCCCGCATCTTCGCGTTCACCACGATGGGCGCGCGGCCGTCCGGGCTGAACTGCAGGCAATCGGCCGCAAGCGCGGTCAGGGACAGCGTGCAGCCGAGCGCGGCCAGGAAAAGTGTGAAGCGTGTCTTGAACTGCGAGATGCGGATCTGCATGTGAAAGGCGGGATGGTCGTTTGTGCGAGGCGGCAGTATAAGCGCACGGTATGCGAAAAGCGTTCGTTAGCGATCAGCGCTCGCACACGATAAAATTCCCTCGCCGCGGCAGCGTGGCCCAAGCGCCCGAAAATGTCGGTCCTTCCTGTTTTTATCTGCGAGTTCTTGCGCCCATGACTGTGACCCGCCGCATGTTCTGCGCTGTTGTAGCTTCGGTTTCCTTGCTTGCATCGCCGGTGTTTGCCAACGCCGTGTCAACGGACGAGCCGGCATCTGCCACCGCGCCCGCCACCGATAACGACGGTCCCGTCTACGGTCCCGAATTGCAGGGCTTCGACTATCCGTATCCCGTCGGCCAGTTCGCAATTTCATCGCAAAGGCAGATCGTGCGCATGGCGTACATGGATGTGGCGTCGAAGAATCCAAATGGCCGGACCGTGGTCCTGCTTCACGGCAAGAACTTCTGCGCCGCGACGTGGAAAGAGAGCATCGATGTGCTGACGAACGCGGGTTATCGCGTGATTGCGCCGGATCAGATCGGTTTTTGCAAATCGACCAAACCCACGCGTTACCAGTACACGTTCCAGCAACTCGCCCGCAACACGCACGCGCTGCTCGAGGCGCTCGGCGTGAAGAAGGCGACGCTCGTGGCGCATTCCACCGGCGGCATGATCGCCGTCCGATACGCGCTCATGTACCCGCAGGAGACCGAGCAACTCGTGCTCGTGAACCCGATCGGCCTTGAAGACTGGAAGGCGAAGGGCGTGCCGTCGATTTCCATCGACGACTGGTATACGCGCGAGCTGAAGACCACCGCCGACGGCATTCGCAAGTACGAGCAGTCCACCTATTACGCGGGCCACTGGGACGCGCGCTACGAGCCGTGGGTACAAATGCTGGCGGGAATGTACCGCGGGCCGGGCAAGGATCTGGTGGCGTGGAACTCGGCGCTGCTCTACGACATGATCTATACCCAGCCGGTGGTGTATGAATTTGGCCAGATCCGGACGCCGACCTTGCTGCTGATTGGCGACAAGGACACGACGGCGATCGGCAAGGATCTCGCACCTGCG
>NZ_CAXTGZ010000151.1:3438-12056 GCF_964243625.1 uncultured Caballeronia sp. | reverse complement strand
TGGGGTTCGCAAGCCTCGCGAGGCTGACAGCGTATGAGCGCCGTTCTCGCGTCATCGGCGAACTGCAAGCAGGCGCCGGGTGTCATCGTCCCGGTGGTGAATCTGAAACGTTGCGAAGGCAAGGCCGATTGCGCGGTGGTCTGTCCGGAAAACGTGTTCGTGATCCGTCAAATCGATACAGCGGACTACGCGCGCCTGGGCCCGCTGAACAAGCTCAAACTGCGCGTCCATGGAATGAAGGTCGCTTACACGCCCAACGAGGACGCGTGCCGCGCATGCGGTTTATGCGTGACCGCTTGCCCTGAGCGGGCAATCACGCTGGCGAGAAAGACCTGAACGCTCAAGGCACCACTGATGCCCCGCAGTGCGTAGTGGCCTTTGATAACGACGTTGTACCCCGTGCTAGCATGCCTGCAAACAAACTCAGCGGCTGAGCGCGCGCCTGCTGAGCGCGTGGCTGCTGAGCACGTGCCTGCTGAGCGCGTGCCCGGGTTTGTACCAAGTCGAATCTGCCATTGCACGGAGGTGTTCAGATGACCACGATCACGAATTTGTCCGTCAGGGACATCCGCTTTCCCACCTCGCGATCGCTCGATGGGTCGGACGCAATGAATGCGGCGCCGGACTATTCCGCCACCTACGTCATCCTCGAAACCGATTCACCCACGAAGCTCGATGGTCACGGCCTCACGTTCACCATAGGACGCGGCAACGAGATCTGCGTGGCCGCAGTGAAGGCGCTTGCGCCGCTGATCATCGGCAAGAAGCTCGAGGACATCACCGAAAACATGGGTGACTTCTGGCGCGGTTTTACATCGGATAGCCAGTTGCGCTGGATCGGTCCGGACAAGGGCGCGATCCACCTTGCAACAGCCGCGGTCGTCAACGCCGTATGGGACCTGTGGGCGAAATCCGCGCAGAAGCCCGTGTGGAAACTGCTCGTGGATATGAGCCCCGAAGAACTCGTGCGCTGCCTCGATTTCCGCTACGTCACGGACGCGCTCACGCCTGAAGAAGCATTGGCAATATTGCGCCGTCACTCGCCGACCCGTGCCGCACGCGAGCAGGAAATGCTGGCTGAAGGCTATCCGGCGTACACCACGTCGGCAGGCTGGCTTGGCTACGACGATGAAAAAATCCGCCGCCTCGCGCGCGAAGGCGTGTCCCAGGGATGGACGCATTTCAAGCAGAAGGTCGGCGGCAACATAGAAGAAGACATCCGCCGCGCGCGCATTCTTCGCGATGAAATCGGCGCCGATCGCAAACTGATGATGGACGCCAACCAGGTCTGGGACGTCGACGAAGCCGTCGCCAACATGCGCCGCCTGGCGCAGTTCGACCCGTGGTGGATCGAAGAGCCCACGAGTCCCGACGATATCCTCGGCCACGCCGCGATCCGTAGCCGCATTGCGCCCATCGGCGTCGCCACCGGCGAGCATTGCCAGAACCGGGTGATGTTCAAGCAATTGCTGCAGGCGGGCGCCATCGACTTTTGTCAGATCGACAGTTGCCGGCTAGGCGGCCTGAACGAAGTGATCGTGGTGTTGCTGATGGCCGCCAAGTTCGGCGTGCCGGTGTGTCCGCACGCGGGCGGCGTGGGTTT
Organism: uncultured Caballeronia sp.; assembly: GCF_964243625.1. Classification (NCBI taxonomy): domain Bacteria; kingdom Pseudomonadati; phylum Pseudomonadota; class Betaproteobacteria; order Burkholderiales; family Burkholderiaceae; genus Caballeronia; species uncultured Caballeronia sp. Next base: position 10,453 of record NZ_CAXTGZ010000151.1, on the reverse strand, counting down.
GTGCGAGTACGTCCAGCATATTTCAATCTTCGATTATGTCTGCGTGTCGGCGTCGCTGGATAATCGCGTGCTCGAATACGTCGATCATCTGCACGAGCATTTCGTCAGCCCGGTCGTTATCCGCAATGGCCGATACATGCCGCCGGACTCAGCCGGCTATAGCATCGAAATGCACGCCGCTTCGCTAGAACGATTCCATTTCCCCGATGGCGAGGGATGGGCCTAAGTCGGGCATAAGTGACACGCGGTTTAATATTCCGATCGGAGCGATCGTGAATGCGGCCAGAGAATTTTGGCACGCTATCATTCGATCGCTATCGTGATCAGCCAGGTCTCTTGCTCGGTCCGGCACCCAAAACTCAAAGACGGAATATCAATGCGAGCACTGATAAAGGCAGTCTTCGGCGACGAACAAGGCCACATGCGCCAAAAGATCTTCAGCCTTTATGCCTTACTGATTGCCTTCAATGCCGGCGCCTGGATCTGGGCCTTCGTCGCGTTCCATCACTACCCGCTGCTGCTTGGAACAAGCCTGCTTGCCTATTCGTTCGGCTTGCGTCACGCGGTGGACGCCGACCATATTGCGGCTATCGACAACGTCACGCGCAAGCTCATGCAGGACGGCAGGCGTCCTGTCACCGTGGGTTTGATGTTCTCGCTGGGACATTCGACGGTAGTCGTGCTTGCATCGGTGGCGATCGCCGCAACGGCCATGGCGCTGCAGACACGCATGGCGGAGTTCAAGGAGATCGGCGGCCTCATTGGCACGCTGGTTTCCACGTTCTTCCTGTTCGCCATCGCGATCATGAACCTGGTCATTCTGCGCGCGGTAATTGGCGCCTTTCGTCGCGTGCGGCGCGGCGAGCCCTATGTGGATGAAGACTTCGACTTGCTGCTCGCGAATCGCGGTTTCTTTGCGCGCATCTTCAGGCCGCTGTTTCGCCTGATCACGAAAAGCCGCCACATGTACCTGCTTGGTTTCCTGTTCGGCCTCGGCTTCGATACCGCCACCGAAGTCGGTTTGCTCGGCATATCGGCCGCGGGCGCGTCGCAAGGCTTGCCGATCTGGTCGATCATCGTGTTTCCCGTGCTGTTCACCGCAGGCATGACGCTGATCGATACCACCGACAGCATCCTGATGCTCGGCGCTTATGGCTGGGCCTTCGTCAAGCCCATTCGCAAGCTCTACTACAACATCACCATCACCACGATTTCCGTGCTCGTCGCGCTGCTGGTCGGGAGTATCGAGGGCCTGGGGTTGCTTGCGGACAAGCTGCAACATGGCGGATGGTTCTGGAATGCGGTCGGCAGCCTCAACGACAACTTCGGCATGATCGGCTACGTGATCGTTGGCGTGTTTGCGGCGAGCTGGCTGATCTCAGCCGCGGTGTACCGCTGGAAACGGTTCGACGAGCTCGAGACGTAATAGCGCTTATGAATACAATCAAGCCCAGGCAAGTTCCATGAACACGCTGCAAAGCGCTTCCATGCCTTGAGCATCGTCGGCATCGAAGCGATTCACAATGGGACTATCCACGTCCCACACGCCAACGAGCGTCCCGTCCTTCGCAATCAACGGCACCACGATCTCCGATTGAGACGCCGAGTCGCACGCAATGTGTCCGGGGAACTCGTGGACATCGCGCACAACCTGCGTCTCGCGGGTTTGTGCGGCGGTCCCGCAAACGCCTTTGCCAAGCGCGATACGAACGCAAGCCGGTTTCCCCTGGAACGGACCGACCACGAGTTCGGCGCCATCGAAGAAATAAAAGCCGCTCCAGTTCAAGTCGGACAGCGTGTGATAAACGAGCGCCGAGAAATTCGCGGCATTGGCAATGCGATCGGTTTCATCGGCGAGGAGCGAGCGGGCCTGCGCAAGCAGTTCCTGATATTGCTCGGCTTTGGAGCCGGTAGTGGGCTGGATCGTCAGCGACATAAGATGCTTCTTGGATGGATGCTGGACATTTCAACATATCACAGCGGACCGGTATCGGCAGGGACGCCGAACGCGACGGCGGCTTCGTAACCATCGACATCATCGAGCCACGCGAAGTCGAACCCCGGCGGAATGCGCCCGTTCGCAAGATCGATGGACTTCAAGCCGTCGCCAATTCCAATCCCCGCGCCCGTTGCCTTGAGCAACGCTTCCTTGGCAGTCCAGCACCGATAAAACTCGCGCACAGCCGTTATTCCTGGCGCTTCCTCGTTTACGCAAACCGCGTCCAGGAGCGTGCGCCAGTCAAGCGCCGGATTCGCTTCTTCAATGTCCACGCCGACCGCTCGCAGCGTCGATACAGCAATCAGGACACGCTCGCCCGAATGCGACACGTTGAAGGAAACGTGTGGAAAGCCCGCAAGCGCTGGTCGTCCGTGAGCGCCCACCTCGAACTCGAGTTGCGCCGGATCGCGCGCCACACGCTTGCCGAGAATCTCGCGCAGAGTCGATCGCGCGACCGCGAACCGCACGCGATCTTCGAGCCGCTTGTAACGCGCCATCCGCTCCCGTTCGTCCGCGCTGAGAACGCGGTTCACGCAGGCCGAAGTGTCGGCGAGCTCCACGTCAACGCGCCATAACGCAATATCGGAGGGCCATCGGCCAAGGTTGGCGAGCAGGATGGGCATCGGTCGGAAGGAGAAAAAAGCAGTGTTATCCCAAAGCCGGAAGTATAAGGTCTTGCCGTGACAAAATTCTGGTATTGAGAATCATTTGCAATTAGCGTGATTTTTGGCCATCATGGACGCCTTCGGAAAGCTTTGGACATTTCCCATGGAAACCATGACCCATGCTGGCGCCGATGCGTTGCAGCTATTGATGACGCGCCAGTCCCACTGGCCGCTCACCGAGCCGGCGCCCGATGACGCGCAACTCAGGCAGATCTTCGATGCTGCCCTGCGCGCGCCCGATCACGGCGGTTTGCGCCCGTGGCGCTTTGTGCTGATCCGTGGCGACGCGCGTTTGAAACTCGGCGAAGTGCTGGTCGACCTCGCGTCTTCGCGCTCGCCCGGCGAACCGCGCTCGGCGCACGAACACCGCGGCGGGCGTGCGCTGGCGGCGCCTGTGGTGATTGCGCTGGTGGCATCGATCACGACGCGAACCAAGGTGCCCGAAGTCGAGCAGTTGCTGGCCGTCGGTGCTGCCGCCATGAACATGCTGAACGCCGTCCACGCGTTGGGCTTCGGCGGCTTCTGGGCAACCGGCGCCGACAGCTACGAACCCGGCATGCACCGCGCGCTCGGACTCGCTGATACGGATCGGCTGCTTGGCTTCCTGTTCGTCGGCACGCCACCTGAAGGCACGCGCGAAATCGCGCGCCCTTCCAGCGACGCCTACGTCACCGAGTGGTTCGAGGCGAGCGTGCAGAGCACGGACTGACTATGGCAAGCCCTGCTCTGACTGACATTTCGCGCGCGGACCGGACCCGTGATGTCCAGCCTGTGAAGCGCGTCGATCACGGTCCGCCGCCGCAGTTCATGCCATTGCGCATGAACGAAACCCTGTCGATGGAACCGCGCGTTCCGCAGAAAGGCGAAGTCTTCGTATTCCGTTTCCGAAGCCAATGGCAGCGCATCAGCGCGCACGATGCAGCAACGTGGCTCACGCAAGACGAGACGCGCCGCGCCGCGTTGCTGCCAAGTCCCGCATTGCGATACCGCTATATATCGAGCCGCGCAGTGCTTAGGCTGGCCGTCGCGCGCCTGCTTGGCTGCGAGCCGAGCGCGATCGTTCTTCGGGACGATGCAAAAGGCCGTTTGCTCGCCCAGGCGACCGGAACCAATACGGTCCTGTGCGCGGATATAGGCTATGCGGGCGTATGGATCATGCTTGCCATCAGTGCAGCGCAGGTAGGGCTCGGGACATCGCTGCCATCGTTCGGATCGGGCTCGGACGCTCCTTTGTCCGATACCGCCAGCCCCCTGCCCTTCGGCAGACAGCGGGCGCGTGACAACAGCTTGCTGAGCGCGGCCGGTCATCGTTCGGCTACTGATAGTCCCGACAGCGCCGACGACCTCGCCGCAAACGGAGCATGGTACGTGTTCGACTTGCCCATGCCCGGACAACTTTGTGCGTCGATCTGCAGCTTGACGCCGATCAACACCATCCACGCGTTTGGATGGAGCAAGCGCAACGAAAACGGCCGATAACCTCCGTTCATCCGCACAGCATCCGCAGGTCCGCGTAATGACGGCCGAACTGGTCCAGACAAATAGTTGTTTTGCTAACTATCCTGTGCTTTAATGCCTCCATGTTCGATCACTGCCTCTACTTCAACTCCGCTGCACTTGCGCGCCTCGTGGAACGCGAGTGGACCGCCGTGTACGCTGAATTCGGCCTCACGCCGCCACAAGGATTCGTGCTTCGGGTTGTCCTCGCCACGCCCGGCTGCCTCAGCAGCCAGGTGGCGGACATTCTTGGAATAGCGAGGCCGACTGCCACGCGGCTTATCGACAGCCTGTGCGAAAAACAACTGGTCGAGCGCAGTCAGGCGAAGACCGATGGCCGCGAGTGGACAGTCAGTGCGACCGCGGCAGGCCGAGCGCTCGACCGCCCGATCAACAACGCCAGCGCGCGAATTGCCAGAACCTTGCGCGGAAAGATCGGTCCGGAATTATTCGAATCCGCCGTCACATCGATGCACGAAGTGAGAAAAGCGCTGGCATGACCTCCGCCAATTTTTTGGTCGTCAATAGTTGTCTTGCTAACCATTAACAGGAAAAAAAGTGAACCATGATTCGCACCGCATGGCTGGCATGAAGAGGATCCATTCATCGATAAAATGGCATGGCGCCACCATTGCGATCATCGGCGTGGCGTTGTTGCTCGCTGGAATCAGGATGGCAGTGCCAAGCGCCCGCGTGAATACCGCGCGGTGCCTTGAAGCCTATGCGCATGACCAGAATCGCAGCGTTGAAGGACTGCTTCGTGACACTGCGTTGCATGCGTCACTTATAGAGGCGACAACCCTTTGCTCACAGTAGAAACGAGCAAAGCGTTCATACCCGCAACCAGAAACCTGCTTAAGCACCCACCAGGAAATCGGCACGATTCTTATCGGCGATCCAGTGTGGCGCGCGTCCTCGCCCTGACCATGTGGCGCCAGTCGTTGTGTCGCGGTATTTAGGGGCAGTGACGGTTGCAACGGGCGCCTTTGCCAGAACGCTGTGTCCCATCAACTCGGACAGCGAAATCTTGTATTCGCCCATTTTCGCGACTATCTCCGCGAGAACGATTTCAGCCTGACGTTGCCGCGCTACTTCCAATTGATCCTGCAGCGCTTCGCGCTGCGCAAGCAGTTCTTTGAGGGTGGGCATTTCACTTTGCATTATAAAAATTGTTGTTCAAAAGCACTTTGATGTTCTCGGGCGCAGCACCGGATATGCCAGTGCGAAACCATGTCGAGGATTGCAGGACTGTTCCGCTGCGATATTTCAATGCGACCCGGTTAAAACCGGAAGGTCAGCTTTGACCCGAGTATTCCCGCCCCAATTTGGCAGCAAACTCTTGATCAGGCGCGTGCCAGGAAATGCCGGCAGAGGAAGAAGTCTGGGAAGCCGCGGGACGGCTTTGCGCCTCTTCGTTGCAGCGGGGTCAAGTGTACGCGTTTTAGTCGGCGGCGCGCGGGATGGCGTCGCATTGACGCTATTAAAGCATAAGAACCGCCTTCGTGATAATCCCCTTTTGTTGTCGCGACGCTGAAAGGTTTCGATAAAGCCCCGAGACTAAGGACTTATTTCAATGTTTTGGATAATCAATGTTCACCTTCGCACTTAGAGATTTGCCAGCTTTTCGATAATCAAATCAAGCAAAGCCCGCAATCTTGCGAGACGGCGCAGGTCGCGGTGATAGCCAAACCATACGTCGCGTCCGGGCGGCGCTTCACCCAGGTCGATCCGCTGAATGCCCGGCGTGGTGTCGCCGAGCGGACATGGCAGGACGGCAAGCCCCGCGCCCTGCGCGCACATCTTCGCCTGCGCGTCGCGATTATTGCTGCCGAACGCCAAGTGAGCATGCGGCAATATGCGTCGTATCCAGTTGACGTCGGGCAGCGTACCGAACGCGCTGTCCATGGTGACAAGTCCGTAGCCCTTACCGTCGCCGGCGCGGGGCGGGGGTGCATCGGCGGGACCGTAGAGCGCGTAGTCCATATGCATGAATTTTCGCTGGATGACGTCCGCCTCTTCGAACGGCGTGATACGGAATAACAGGTCGGCATCGCGTCGCGCAAGACTCAAGCGGCGGGAATCCGTGACGAGTTCAATGCTGACCCTCGGATGCGCCCGCAGGAACTCGGCGAACACCGGCGTCAGGACGTGAACGCCGAACCAGTCCGACGACGATACCCGCAACACGCCTGTGAGATGCGTCTCCTTGCCGGCAAGCGAGCGCTCGAACGCGAGCGCATCCTCCTCCATTCGTTCCGCGTGCGCGAGCACGGCAGAGCCTTCGTCGGTGAGGATGAAACCGTCGGCAGTGCGCTGGAACAAGGTCTGTCCGATCGCTTCCTCAAGCGCGCGAATCCGCCGTCCCATGGTCGGCTGTGTCTGCCCCGACTGCCTCGCCGCCGCGCTGAGCGTGCCGGTGCGCGCAATCGCGAGGAAGATCCGTACGTCGCTCCAGTCCATTCTTCCTCATGCAAAAATGTTTAGCCGGCGTGCAGTAACGTCGATTGCCGTACTTTCCCGCATGGACGAACATGAATCAAGCAAATTCATTCGCCTCGGAGAGAAACATCATGGACATGCAAGTTCTGGTTCTGCAGCGCTATAACGGACCGCTCGAACGCACGGTGCTTCTCCAGCCCGTCCCGCAAGCGGGTGAAGTGCTGGTGCGCATCAAGGCCGCGGGGCTCAACCCGCTCGATACGAAGATCCGTGCCGGCAGCGCCGCTCACGCGAAGCACCCGCTGCCGCTTGTCCTGGGTATCGATATGGCTGGTGTAATCGAAGCTGTCGGCGCAGGCGTGTCGCAGTTCAAGCCCGGCGATGAAGTTTATGGAATGACCGGCGGTGTCGCGGG
>NZ_CAXTGZ010000151.1:0-3428 GCF_964243625.1 uncultured Caballeronia sp. | reverse complement strand
GCCGAGCGCGCCGGTGCACGTCACCGGGGCGACCGGCATCCGCCAGGGCTCGCTCGCCCAGTTCGCCGCCGTCGATGCGCGGCTGATTGCGCTGAAACCAGCGAATCTGTCTATGAGAGAAGCCGCCGCGCTGCCGCTGAGTTTCATTACGTCGTATCAGGGAATCGTCGACAGAGCGCGTGTGCAAGCCGGTCAAACCGTGCTGGTGCAAGGCGGTGGTGGCGGCGTCGGGCACGTTTCGGTTCAGCTTGCGCGGGCGTTGGGCGCTCAGGTTTTCGCCACGGTCAGCGAGGCGGACGTGGCGCTGATGCAACAGTATGGGGCGACGGGCATCGATTATCGGACTTTTTCCGTCGAGCAGTACGTGAAAGCGCACACGAACGCAGAGGGATTCGACCTGGTCGCGGATACCGTCGGCGGCGCCACGCTCGATGCGTCGTTTGCAGCGGTCAAGCAATTCGGGCACGTGGTCAGCGCGCTCGGCTGGGGCACGCATTCGCTCGCCCCGCTGTCGTTTCGCGAGGCGACCTATTCCGGCGTATTCACGCTTGCACCGCTTCTGACGGGCAAGCACCGCGAACATCATGGCGAGATCCTGAAGGTCGCGACTGCACTTGCTGAAGAAGGAAAGCTCGTGCCGAAACTGGATCCGCGCGCCTTCGACCTGGACAGCACCGAACTCGCCTACCAGTCGATGACCGACGGCACCGGCAACGGAAAACTCGTGGTCGATATCCGCTGACTTTCAACGCGCCGCCAGCACCACCACCGGCCGCGCGAACCGCTTCGCGCCGACCACGCAAAGCACGACGGCCGTGGCGACGGCGACCATCGACCAGCCAACCGGTTCGTGAAGCAGGGTCGCCGCGAGCACCAGCCCGAAAAAGGGCTGAAGCAACTGCAACTGCCCGACAGCAGCAATGCCGCCCTGAGCCAGCCCGCGATACCAGAACACGAAGCCGATCAGCATGCTGAACAGGGAGACGTAGCCGAGTCCCATCCATGCCGATTCGCCGATCCCGTCCCATGAGGCCGGCAAGGTCGCGAGCGCCGCCGGAACCATGACGGGCAGGGACATCACCAGCGCCCACGAGATCACCTGCCAGCCGCCGAGCTTGCGCGAGAGCCGCGCGCCTTCCGCATAACCCAGACCGCAGACGATCACCGCGCCGATCATCAATACATCGCCGATAGAAGCTGCGCCGCCGCCCTGCAGCAGCGCAAATCCTGCGACGAGTACCGCGCCAAGCCCGGAAAAAAGCCAGAACGCGGGACGTGGACGCTCACCGCCGCGCAGCACGCCGAAGATCGCGGTCGTGAGCGGCAACACCGCCACGAAAACCACCGAATGCCCCGCCGTGATGTGCTTGAGCGCGAGCGCCGTCAGCAACGGAAAGCCGATGACCACGCCGAACGCGACCACGGCAAGCGGTATCAGGTCGCTGCGTTCGGGGCGTTTTTCACGGAACACCAGCAATAGCACGAGGCCGAGCGCACCCGCAATGCACGCACGCGCCACGGTCAGGAAGACCGGGTCGAAACTCGCGACCGCAAGGCGCGTAGCGGGAAGCGATCCGCTGAAAATCAGCATCCCGAGAAAACCGTTCATCCACCCGCTCGCTGCCTTGTCTGTCTCGCTCATTCTCTTACCTCTGGATTCAAGCTCGAAGTATCGGTTGGGGATGCATGGCTTTTCCAGAGACAGTGCACTACAGTTCTGCAAAACTGTCTTGGTCGGGAACCAGTACACATGGAAGACACAATCCAGGCCGAAAGCGGAACGCTCGTTGAGCGCGTGATGCAGGCCGTCCAGCAGCGAATCTCGAATCGCACACTTTCGGCAGGCGCCCGGGTGCCGTCCATTCGCGGCCTGGCAGAGACGCTGCAGGTATCCAAATCCACTGTGGTCGAGGCGTATGACCGGCTCGCGGCCGAGGGCGTGATCCAGTCGCGGCGCGGATCGGGCTTTTACGTCACTGGCCACTTGCCGCCGCTTTCACTGGCCGAACTCGGTCCACTGCTGGACCGGGCGGTCGATCCGTTCTGGGTATCGCGCCAGTCGCTCGATGCCGCCGACGACACCCTGAAAGCCGGCTGCGGCTGGCTGCCCGGGTCGTGGCTGCCGGAGGCCGGAATTCGCCGTGCGTTGCGATCCGCCGCGCGTGCGGACGTGACCATGCTCGCCGACTACGGCACGTCGCTCGGGCTTCCCGCGCTTCGGCAACTGCTGGCGCGGCGCCTGGCGGACCGCGGGATCGACGCCGCGCCCGACCAGATCATGCTCGCCGAATCCGGCACGCAGGCTATCGACCTGCTGTGCCGTTTCCTGCTCGAACCGGGCGATACGGTACTCGTCGATGACCCGTGTTATTTCAACTTTCTAGCGCTGCTGCGGGCACATCGCGCGAAGATTGTCAGCGTTCCGTACACGTCCTCCGGCCCCGACATGGCACTGTTCGCCCAGGCGCTCGCGGAGCACCGGCCGCGGCTCTACATCACGAACTCGGCGCTGCACAATCCGACCGGCGCGACGCTTGCGCCTGTGGTCGCGCATCGTCTGCTGAAGCTCGCCGATCAGGCGGACCTCACGATCATCGAAGACGATATCTTTGGCGACTTCGAGCACGAGCCGTCGCCCCGCCTTGCCGCATTCGATGGCCTCGACCGCGTCGTGCATATCGGCAGCTTTTCCAAGAGCCTCTCGGCGGCGGTCCGTTGCGGATTCATCGCGGCACGGCATGACTGGATCGAAGGTCTGATCGATCTGAAGATCGCGACGTCGTTCGGCAGCGGGCGGCTTTCATCCGAACTCGTGTTGAGCGTGCTGAAGGACGGCACGTATCGCAAGCATATGGAAGCGTTGCGGGAACGTTTGTCCCGTTCGATGGGACCCGTAAGCGCAAAACTGTCCGCGCTGGGTATCAAGCCGTGGATCGAGCCACGCGGCGGGATGTTCCTCTGGTGTGCGTTGCCCGAAGGCATCGATGCGGCGGATGTGGCCCGGCGCGCTTTGGTCGAAAACGTCGTTCTGGCGCCCGGCAATGCGTTCAGCGTTGCGCAATCCGCCGGCCGGTTCCTGCGCTTCAACGTCGCGCAATGCGGCGACCCGCGCGTCTTCAAGGTGCTCGAACGCGCGATGCATGCTTAGCATTCAGGGCAAACGCGCCAGGGTCTCCGCAATCAGCGCCCGCGTCAGTTCGCCCGCAGGCATCTCACGCGCGAGCCGCGCCGCCTGTCCTGACCAGAGGCTCGTGAAGTCCCCCTTGCCCGCTGCTTCGGCTTTCGCCTTCAGCGGCGCGAGCGCAGCCGATGCAAGCGGAAACGCCGGCGCCGCGACCGACAACGGCCCGACTTCCCGCATCACGCGGTTCATGATTCCGCGAGCCGGCCGTCCGGTGAACAGGTTGGTCACGGCGGTGGAATCATCG
>NZ_CAXTGZ010000150.1:0-12099 GCF_964243625.1 uncultured Caballeronia sp. | reverse complement strand
GCACCGTCGATGCAGTGCTCGATCATCCGCAGCATCCCTACACGGCAGGTCTGATCGACAGCTTGCCGAGCCTCAACACGCGTCACAGAAGGCTGACGCAGATAGCGGGCATCACGCCCGACCTGCGTTCATTGCCGCCGGGCTGCGCGTTCGCGCCGCGCTGCACGCGTGCGACTTCAATCTGCACCACGCCGCCGGCGCTCGGCCCCTCGCCTGCTGCGAAGGCCGCTGAACATGGCACGCATCTCGTGCGCTGCTTCCACCCGGGCCGTCATGCCGACGTGCCCACGGAGACAACAGCATGAGCCTCATCGAGTTGCGCGGTGTCAGCCAGCGCTTTGGCGAACGCGACGACAACGCTGCAGCGCGCTGGCTGCGTGAACGCAAACTCCTCGCGCCGCATGCAATCACGCGTGCAGTCGATCACGTCGATCTCGCAATACAGCCCGGCGAAGTAGTCGGTCTTGTCGGCGAATCGGGCTGCGGAAAATCGACGCTCGGCCGGATCGTCTCGGGCCTCATCGCGCCGACGGAAGGCGATGTGCTGGTCGACGGCCACGACCGCGAATCCATGTCACCCGACGCATTGCGTGCCGCCAGGCTTGCGATCCAGATGATTTTCCAGGACCCGTATTCGAGCCTGAATCCGAGGCGGCGGGTGCGCGATATCGTCGGTGAAGCACCGCTGATTCACGGCATGGTCGAACGCGCCGATCTCGACGCATACGTGGCTGCGCAACTGAAACGCGCGGGGCTCGATCCGTCACTGGCAGACAGATACCCGCATGAATTCAGCGGCGGTCAGCGGCAGCGCATTGGTATCGCGCGGGCGCTTGCCGTCAATCCGTCGATGCTCGTCTGCGACGAAGCCGTAGCCGCGCTGGATGTATCCATACAAGCGCAGATCCTGAATCTCTTCATGGACCTGCGCGAGCAGTTGAACCTCACGTATCTGTTCATCAGCCACGATCTTGGCGTGGTCGAACAATTATCCGATCGCGTGGTGATCATGTATCTCGGTCGCGTGGTGGAAAGCGCGCCTGTTGAAGAGATATTCCGGCGTCCGAACCATCCGTACACGCAAACCTTGCTTGCGGAAATTCCTCGTATCGATGCGCGCAAGAAGCACTTCACCGCCATTCGCGGCGAAATGCCGAGTCCGCTCGCGCCGCCATCCGGTTGCCATTTCCATCCGCGATGTCCGCACGCAATGCCGCGCTGCAAGACCGAAGTCCCGACCTTGCGCGGCATTGCCATCGAACACGTCAGCGCCTGTCACCTGAACGACGCTCAATGATTCTTCAATCCAGAACATACTTCAAGAAAAGGAATTGCATCGTGAATCGCCTGATCCTTTCCACGCTGAGCGTAACCCTCGCCGGCGCGGCGTTGTTCAGTTCGGCCACATCCGCGCAGACGCTCAACATTGCGTTCGCCGATCCGTTGTCATCGCTCGATCCGCAGTTGAACAACTACGCGGGCGACCGTTCCGTTGATCTGCACTTCTGGGACTTGCTGGTCGAAAACCACGACAACGTGCTCGCACCCGGACTCGCCACGAGCTGGAAAGCGACGGGTAACGATACCTGGGAATTCAAGCTGCGCCATGATGTGAAGTGGCAGGACGGTACGCCGTTCACCGCTGATGACGTCATCTACTCCTACCAGCGCGCGCGCAATGTGCCGGGCACCATTGCGACCTTTGCGGGTTATCTGCGCACCGTCGCGTCAGTGACCGCGCCCGATCCGTACACGCTCGTCATCAAGACGAGCACGCCGACGCCCGACCTGCCGCTGAACCTGACATCCGTGCATATCGTCAGCAAGCATGTGGGCGAGAAGTCATCGAGTGAAGACTACAACGCCGGCCGCGCGATGGTCGGATCGGGACCCTACAAGTTCGTCTCATACACGCCCGGGGACCGCGTAGTGATGAAACGCAACGACGCATACTGGGGCGCGAAGCCGCTCTGGGACACGGTGAACTATCGCTACGTCAGCAACGCGGCGGCCCGGACGGCGGCGCTGTTGTCAGGCGATGTCGACATGATCGACAAAGTCTCCGTCTCCGATTTGCCGCGCCTGAAGCAATCGCCGAAGGTTTCCGTCTACGCGTATCCGGGCCTGCGCGTCCTGCTACTTCAACCGAGTTTCCGCGAAGGACCGAGCCCCTATATCACCGATAACGCCGGCAAGCCCCTGCCGAAAAACCCGCTCCTCGATGTACGCGTGCGCCGCGCGTTGTCCCTTGCGATCAATCGTCCCGCGATCACCGATCGCATTCTTCAAGGCGCGGCGACAGTCGCGAACCAGTGGATGCCGGCGAAGACCTTTGGTTATAACCCTGATGTCAAGGACATCGTGAACGATCCGGCCCAGGCGAAGAAGCTGCTTGCCGAAGCGGGTTTCCCCGATGGTTTCCAGTTGACGCTCAGCGTGCCGAACGACCGTTATCCGCAAGCACCTGAAACGGCGCAGGCCGTCGCGCAATTCTGGACGCGCATTGGCGTGAAGACGAAGGTCGAGGTCATGCCATGGGCGGTTTACGCAAGCCGGGCGAATAAAAACGAGTTCGCGATGAGCATGATCGCGTGGGGTAACGGCACGGGCGAAGCGAGCTACGCGCTCGTCAACATCCTCGGCACCGTCGATGCAAAGAAGGGCATTGGTTCATCGAACTGGGGCCGCTATAGCAGTCCCGCCGTCGATCACGCGCTCGATGCCGCGACCGCCGAGTTCGACGCCGCCAAGCGCGAAGCGATCCTGCGCGGATCGGTGAAGGTGGTGAGTGACGACGTGGGCATCATTCCGCTTTTCCATTATCAAAACATCTGGGCCGCGAAGAAGGGGCTGAAGGTGACGCCGGCCGTCAGCGACCGGACGACCGCGATGATGGTCACGCGCATCGGCAATTGAGGCCGGCATGACATACATCACGATCACTCCAGCCGATGACTTGATCGACGTCCCGCGCCGCATCCTGGTTGGCGGTTCGCAAGCGGACACGTTGACCGAGTTGCGCACGCACACTGCGCGCGGCGATGGCGTGATCTGGACGAGCCGCGCGGTATATCGCGCGGACGCGGATGGCGTTATCGACCTTTCGCGCGATGCACCTGTTGAAGGCGATTACAGCGATGTATCGCCGATGGGACTGATCTGGTCGCAAACGCCCGTTGAAACCGGCAAGCGCGAGGTGTTCCCGGCGGATGTAAGCGACGCGCTGACCACGCGCGTCGAAGTTTTCGACGCCGATGGAAAGTGCCTGGACGAAGCCGTGTTGACACAACGCCTGATGGCACCGGGCGTTCAACGACGCGAGATGCGCGAGGACGGTTGCGTTGGGACTCTGTTCGTTCCAGCAACGCCGGGACCGCATCCGGTCGTGCTCGTGCTGAATGGCTCGGGCGGCGGCGTCAATGAGCCGCGCGGTGCGCTGTATGCATCGCGTGGATATGCCGCTCTTGCGCTTGGCTACTTCAAGACGCCGGGACTGTCCGATTACATCTCGAACACGCCGCTCGAATATTTCCGCCGCGCGCTCGACTGGATCAGCCGCGAGTTGCAGCCCGCACATGGCTTCATTGCAGTCAGCGGACAATCGCGCGGCGGCGAACTTGCGTTGTTGCTCGGTGCGACTTATCCAGACCGGATCAAGGCGGTGATCGGTTATGTGCCTGGCGCAGTGGTCCACAGCGCGCAAAACGCCGCGGATCCCGCAACGGGCCGCGAAGGCCCGGCGTGGTTGATCGATGGCAAGCCGCTGCCGCATCTATGGGAAAACAATCGCACGGCAAGCTGGAAGCCTTTCGATGACGGACCGCCGCCGCACCGCCATGAACGCGCCATTCGCACCGCCTTGCGCGATCAGGAGGCGGTGGAACGCGCGCGGATTCGCGTGGAACAGATCGATGGACCCGTGCTTCTGCTTTCCGCCGCTGACGACGGATCATGGCCATCGTCCGACTATTCGCGCATGGTCGTCGACACGCTGGAGCAGCAGAAGCATGCGTACCCGGTCAACCATCTCGACTTCGATGAAGCCGGCCACGCCATCGTGTTCCCTTACGTACCGACCACCCAACTCGTGTATGCGCATCCCGTGTCGGGACGCATCAGCACGGGCGGTGGCCGGCCCGCAGCAAACGCGCACGCCGATGAAGCATCGTGGCGCGCGGTCCTGAATTTCCTCAACGCTGCTACAAGCACTCTCTCAAAGGACCAAGCATGACAGATACGGATATTGTCGACCGGATTGCGGGTCTCACGCCGGGCACGCCGACCCATGCCATAAGGCACAAACGCGAGAAAGTTGCCGATGCCACCCAGCGCAGCTACGAAGCGCTGTTCGATCCGGCGCTGCCGGATCTACTGCTGAGTGATCGCTTGTTCGTGGCGTTGTACGCGTGCACGTTATCGAATGCTTCGGCACTGGGCGCGCATTACGCGGAACGGCTTGCATCGATCGATGCGGACCGCGCCTTGATCAACCAGATCGCGCAGGGTTCCATCGTCACACAAGAACCGCGGCTGCATGCAATGCTGGTCTTCACGCGCACGCTGATCGAATCGCCCATCGAGGGCGACAAGGCCGCGCTCGAACGCCTTCCCGCTGCGGGCATCCCGACGCCGGCCGTGGTCGCGCTCGCGCAACTGATCGCGTTCCTCTCCTATCAAATTCGCCTGACTGCCGGATTGCGCGCGCTGCAGGCGCTGAATGCCACGGAGGCCGCATGACCCGTCTGATCGAAGCACATGGCTTTACCAATCGCGTGCTCGGATGGGACGCGTGGCTGGACGTCGTGCAACTCGCCGATGCATCGGCCGAACAAATTGCCGTGCTCGAAGAAAGCCATCCGAAGGCGAAGGAGTCCGACTACTACCTGTTCCTCGTGCATCAGCCTGAGATTTTGCGGCAGCGTTCGGCCGCGTTCAACGCGATCATGTACGCGCCCGGCGGATTGCCGCGCGCTGAACGCGAACTGGCGTCGACGGTGGTATCGCGCATCAATGGCTGCGTGTATTGCGCTTCGGTGCATGCGCAGCGGTTCGAGCAATTGGCCAAACGCGATGATGTGATCGAGCAGGTGTTCAACGATCCTGTCACCGCAGGGACCACGCCGCGCGAGAAGGCGATCGTGCTGGCATCGATCGATTTGACGCTCAGGCCGGGCGAGGTCGAGCCGGCTCAGTTGAAGGCGCTGCGCGACGTTGGCCTGAACGACGATGAGATCTTCGACCTGATTCATTCCATCGCCATTTTTGCATGGGCGAACCGGTTGATGTTGAATCTGGGGGAACCGGTGGGATAAGGCGGAATGGGGTCTGGGCGGGCGCATTAAGGGCAGAGCTATCACGCGCAACGAAAAAAACAAAGGCCACGCGTGTGCGTGGCCTTTGCATGCGTGCCTACGGTCGTCTGTTCATGCTTATATTCAAGCGTCCGCGAGCGAAGCCATATCGATCACGAATCTATACTTCACGTCGTTCTTCAACAAGCGCTCATACGCTTCGTTGACGCTCTGGATCTGCACGACTTCCACGTCGCTGACAATGCCGTGCTCGGCGCAGAAATCCATCATCTCCTGCGTCTCAGCCAAGCCTCCAATTGCCGAGCCCGCCACCGACTTGCGCCCGATAATGACACTCACGCCCGCAAGCGGCTCCGTGTCGGTCAATACGCCGACCAACGCCATGGTCCGGTCGCGCTTGAGCAGCGCCATGTAGGGGTTGAGGTCGTGCCCAACCGGAATGGTGTCGAGCAGGAAATCGAAGCTGCCGGCATGCGCAGCCAACTGGGCGGCATCGGTCGAGATCAGCACTTCGTCAGCGCCAAGACGCGCCGCGTCCTGACCTTTACCCGGTGAAGTCGTAATCATGACCACGTGCGCACCGAGCGCCTTCGCAAACTTGACGCCCATATGTCCGAGTCCGCCAAGTCCGATCACGCCAACTTTCTGACCCGGCCCCACCTTCCAGTGACGCAGCGGCGAATAAGTCGTGATCCCCGCGCACAATAACGGCGCGACCGCTTTCAAGTCGAGGTTCGCAGCCACCTTCACCACGAAACGCTCTTCCACCACGATCTGATCGGAATAACCGCCGAAGGTCAGTTGTTCGCTGCCGCGTTCCTTCCCGTTATAAGTCGGTGTGGGGCCTTCCTCGCAATACTGTTCGAGGTTCTCGCGGCACGCCGAACATTGCCGGCATGAATCGACTAGGCACCCCACCCCCGCGTAATCGCCGACCTTGAACTTCTGGACATCGCTGCCGACCTCGACCACGCGTCCCACGATTTCGTGTCCCGGCACCATCGGATATAACGAGTTGCTCCAGTCGTTGCGCGCCTGATGCAGGTCCGAATGACAAATACCGGCATACAGGATTTCTATGCGAACGTCGTTCGGCCCCGTATCGCGGCGCGTAAAACTGAAAGGAACGAGCGGCGTGGTGGCGCTATGAACGGCATATCCTCGGGCTTGAAACATGGTGTCCTTATGTGGCTTTGTTGAACGTACATGCACAATAGGCACTCAGCTTGTGGTGCGCAAGCTTGAGTTTCCGCATGAATCATTGAATAATCCTGCACAATGCTTACCGATAACCTCTCGCACTTGTCCGCGTTCGCTGCCGTCGCGCGCCACGGCAGCTTCCGCAAGGCCGGCGCCGAACTGGGGCTGTCCACGTCGGCGATCAGCTACGCCATTCGCGGACTGGAAGAAAGACTGGGCGTGAACCTGATCAACCGCACCACGCGCAGCGTCGCGCTGACCGACGCCGGTCAGCGTCTGCTGGAACGTCTTCAACCGGTGCTGCACGATCTCGGCGACGCCTTGGAGGAGATGAACAACTTCCGCGCGACGCCGACCGGCACGCTGCGCCTCAACATGTCGCACGTGGCGGCGCGGCTGGTGGTCGCGCCGCTCATGGCGCGCTTTCTGACGGCTTATCCGGACATTGCCCTGGAGATTGTTGAAGATGACAGCCTCGCCGATATCGTCGGCCTCGGTTTCGACGCCGGCATCCGTTTTCAGGAGTCCATCCCCGAAGACATGGTCGCGGTCCCGATCGGCCCGGCGCAGCGCGGTCTTGCGATTGCAACGCCGGATTACCTGGAAGGACGCCCGCCGCTGCATCATCCGAACGATCTGCTCGGCCACAATTGCATCCGTCACCGGTTTCCAAGCGGCAGGCTTTATAAGTGGGAATTCGAAAAGGACGGCACGCGGCTGGAGATCGATGTCAAAGGCCGCGTGACGGTAAGCACGCTCGAGCGGACATTGCAGGCCGCGCTGGATGGCATCGGCATCGGGTTCTCCATGGAAGCGATCGTTGGCGATCTCATCGATCAAGGCCGTCTGGTTGCCGTGCTGGAGGACTGGTGCCCGTATTACCCGGGCTTCATGTTGTATTACCCGCGCCAGCGAAGGACGTCGCCGGCGCTGCGTGCTTTCATCGATATGGCGAGGGAAACCACTTCCAGTTGATCATCCCGCCGCAGCTTGCACAAGCTCGCGCAAGACCGTTTCCAGCTTCACTTCGCCTTTGATCGGGGCGCCTTCGAACTCGATCCAGCCTTCGTTGAAGCCATCGAGCATCTGGATGCGCGGCATCGGATCGTTCATGCCCTGCGACCTGAAAAGCGCGCCCCATGTTTCGCGCAGCACGGCTTCAGCACGGACATCGCGTCCGAAGATTTTTGCAAATGCTGCGGCAATGTCGTTCGGACTCACGCGATGCGGCCCTTCCAGCTCCACGACCCGCGTTCCCGTCCAGTCCTGTTGCAGCAGCTCCGCGGCCACGCGTCCCACGTCCGCTGTGGCAATCATTGCCACGGGTTTATCGAGCGGCTGCAAGAAGCTTCGCACGATGCCTTCATCGCGCGCAGACGCTACGTCCCACGCCGAGTTTTCCATGAACCAGCCGGGCCTGAGGAACGTCACAGGCATGGAAAGCTGGCTCAACGCGTGTTCCATCAACGAGCGCTGCGTGAGCAGATTCGACTGGCTCGCCTGCGCGCCGATAGTCGAAAGACACACCACCTTGCGCGGTCTCGCGGCTTCCAGCGCAGCCTTGACGGCATCGATCACGACACGCGCCTCGGGAAAGCCCGGCGACGGATCGAAGTTCGACGGCGGCAGAATGAATACGCCGTCCGCGCCTCTGAACGCCGCCGTCAACGCGGCCACGTCTTCCATGTCGGCGAGCGCGCTTTCGCATCCTTGCGATGCCCAGTGCTGCGCTTTGCCCGGGTCGCGCACGATTGCGCGAACCGGAAGACCCTTCGATAACAACGTCCGAGCAAGCGCGCCTCCGACCTTGCCGCTGATGCCAGTAATTGCGTACATGGTGAACTCCCTTTTGAATAGTCTGCGATTGAGTGCATCATAAGGGTGCGCGATCATTGAGGGAATCGCCCTCGTGTCACTTCATTAGTGACCTTTCAGCACGAATTAAAAACCGGATAAATCATGAGCTTCGATGGACGTACGCTTGCCAATATCAGCGTCCTTGCCGCAATTGTCGAAGGCGGAAGTTTTGCGCGCGCGGCAGACGCGCTGGGTTTATCGCCGTCCGGTGTCAGCCGCGCGGTCGGGCGACTGGAGACGAGCATAGGCGTGCGCTTGCTTGACCGGACCACACGTTCGGTGATGCTGACGGACGAAGGCCGCCGGCTTTACGAAGAGATAGGACCGCTGCTTGCGGGCATTGGCGACGCCGTCACCATGACCGCTGGCGCGTCCGCCGCCGTGCAGGGGCGCTTGCGTGTGAACGTGGATGCGTATTTTTCGCGACGCATGCTTGCGGTGCATCTCGCCGGATTCCTTGAGCGCTATCCCGAACTGTCGCTTGAACTGGTTACACGTGACCAGCTCGGCGACCTGGTTGCCGACGGATTCGATATTGCCGTTCGCTTCGGACAACCGCCATCGTCGTCACTGGTTGCCCGCAAGTTGCTGGAGACACGCACCGTGACCGTTGCTGCGCCGTCATACATCAGGAAGCATGGCCGGCCGGAAACGCCCGCTGACTTGATCGATCACGCGTGCATCCAGATGCGCAATTCGCTGACGGGCGAACCGATGGAATGGGAATACAAATCGGGCCGGAAGACTGTTCCGGCGAAGACATCGGGACGTCTGCTTTTGAACGACGCCGGCACGCTGCTCGGCGCATGCCTCGCGGGCGCGGGCATCGCGCGACTGAAGGCGAGTGGCGTGCAGGATCTCATCGATAAAGGCCGGCTCGTGCAATTGCTGCCCGAATGGACCGGCGAGGCGTTTGCGCTTTACGCGCTGTATCCGTCACGGCATTTACCGGCGGCGAAGGTGCGTGCGTTTATCGACTTTGTGATCGAAATTCTTGCTGCGGATTCCTGACGCCGGTTCGCTTCAGCGTTTCCCCGTAGAATCCCGCAATACAAGAACGGCATCAACCTCGGATCTCGCATTGTGATCACCACGCTCGCACAACTACGCGCCGGACTACCGGCAGGCACGCGGCAATTGACAATGTCGTGTGGCCTGACCGAGTTTCCGCGCGAAATCTTCAACCTCGCCGATACACTCGAATCACTCGACTTGTCTGGTAATGCGTTGTCGTCGCTTCCGGACGATCTTCCGCGGCTTGCCAAGCTGCGCATCATCTTCTGCTCGAACAACCGGTTCACCGAGTTGCCCGAAGTACTCGGCAAGTGTCAGCAGTTGAGCATGATCGGGTTCAAGGCGAACCAAATCGCCAGGGTGGCGGGTACATCGTTGCCGGCAACTCTTCGCTGGCTGATCCTCACCGACAACCACGTTGAAATGCTGCCGCCCGAGATAGGAAACTGCACGAAGCTTCAGAAGCTGATGCTGGCGGGTAATCGCTTGCGGACGCTGCCGTCCGCGCTTGCTGCTTGTTCGAGCCTCGAACTGCTGCGGCTCGCCGCGAATCAGCTCGACGAACTGCCTGCGTGGCTCACGTCCATGCCGCGCTTGTCGTGGCTCGCTTATGCGGGCAATCCGCTAAGCGAAACGCTGGAAGCGGACGCACTGATCCACACGCCGATCAACCCTGTCGAATGGAGCGACCTGACGCTTGAACATGTCCTGGGTGAAGGCGCTTCCGGCGTGATCTATCGTGCATCGTATTCCACGAACGATGGTGCTGCTCAACCGGTTGCAGTCAAATTGTTCAAGGGCGCTGTAACCAGCGATGGATTGCCTCATTGCGAAATGGCGGCATGCATCAATGCGGGTGAGCATGGGAATCTGATTTCGGTACTTGGGAAGGTACGCGCGCATCCGCAAGGCTCCGATGCGCTCGTGCTGACGCTGATCGATCCCGAGTTCCGTAATCTCGCGGGTCCGCCAAGCCTTGATTCCTGCACTCGCGATGTGTACGCCGACGACGTCCGCTTCACGCGATGGGCCGCGTTGAACATGGCCTACGGCATTGCATCGGCTGCATGTCATTTGCATGCGAAAGGAATCATGCACGGCGACCTTTACGCACACAACATCCTGCATTGCGGTGAGAGTCGCGCGCTGCTGGGCGACTTTGGCGCAGCTTCGTTTTATTCGCCGCAAGGCCCGCACGCTCAATCGCTGCAGCGCCTGGAAGTGAGGGCTTATGGATGCCTGCTGGAAGAACTGATCGATCGATGCGACGCTGTCGACCCTTCGCTGATCGAATTGAAAAACAGATGTCTGAGCGAAAAGACCGACGACCGGCCGCTATTCGGCGAGATCGTCTCGACGTTATCAACGCTCATGAAAACTTAAGAGCGCCCGTCGAAAAGCCGGACGCTCTCTTTTTAATCAGGGACCAACTGGCTCCTGAGCCTGCTTGAGTTCTTCACGTGCCTGATCCAGCTTGCGCTGTCGCGAAGCGATCTTCTTTGATCCGTCGCCTTTGTCCTGCGCCTTTTTCAGTTCGGCTTCCCGTGAATTGACTTTGGCCTGTGCGTTCGTTATCCGGCTTTGACGCCGCTTTTCCAGTGAAGCATCAGAACAGTTTTGTTTGGCCTGATCCAGCGCCGTCTGCAAACCTTTTAGTTGCGCAGTATTGTTGTGCGCCTGCGCGTATTCGATCTGCTGGTTGATCCTGTCCTGCTTCTGCTGACAGGTCTCGCTATTTGCATCCGCAAAGGCGCTTGTGGCGAGCACGCTTAAAGTGGCAGCTACAAGAAAACGTCTCATTTTTTCTCCAGGGCGAAATGGTGGATGAGCGAGAAATAAACGTTAGCCGCGAGCCCGTGCTTTCTGGTTCGACGTGTAGATGTTGTCGCGCACTGGCGCAGCGCCACTTTCGAGCACGCCAATCCATTCGTCGGTTGACAGCACTGCGGCAAAGCGCGATTGCATCACGACCGTGAACACGCGATGGATCTCTTCGGCGCTTGCATAGCCCGCCCGATTCTCATAAGGCACGGAACCGGTGGCATCGACGAGAAACTCGACCGACATACCCGCGTGTACCGCGTGCTTCACCGTGGAGTCATCGCAGTTTTGCGTCATATAGCCAGCGATTACGAGCGTATCGATTTCGTGCGTCTTCAACCAGTCGCCCAGACTCGTTCCGGCGAACGCGCTCGGCAACGCTTTCTCGATCACCTGCGCGTGCGGCCGGGAACTCACCACGTCGTGCAGTGCAGCTCCGGCCGATCCACGCGCGAACAAAGGCGACGTTTCAGGCGCGATGTTCTGGATCAGGACCACGGGCACGTGATGGCGGTTAGCAGCGTCGATTGCACGGCCTATGTTTGCGAGCGATACATTGACGTCCGGGTATTCGATCAGCAGATTGCCGGAGACGTATTCGTTTTGAACATCTATGACGATCAACGCGCGACGGGGTGAGGACGGCATGGCGAAGCTCCTGTGATGTGATGACGCTGCTCCGGACTATACAACGTCAACGCCGCCCGCAAGATGAGCCTTCAACGCATCGATGAACACGCGCACCTTCGGCACCGGTTGCCGCGCCGATGGAAACACCGCATGAATCCCCGCGGGTGCCCCTGACCACTCCGGCAGCAAACGCACCAGCCGTCCCTCGGCAACATCGTCGCCAATCGAGAAGTCCGTGAGAAACGCAACGCCCCCGCCCGCGAGC
>NZ_CAXTGZ010000149.1:0-12117 GCF_964243625.1 uncultured Caballeronia sp. | reverse complement strand
CACGACAAAATCCCCGCCTGCCGATTCGACCAGTTGCCTCAGCGCGGCGTTCGATCCCGGCCGGCCACCCACATACACCACACGCTTGCCTGCGAGATTTTCGAGGTCCGCACTGCGCGATCCTGCTTTATCTCCCTGGGTGAGCATCGCTTGCTCGAGCGCGCTGCATTCGGCCTGCACGATGTTGAGCGTTGCAATGGTGTCGTCAAGGCGCGCGCTCAACGTACGTGCATGGTTCTGCTCGTTGATCGCGCGCCGTTCCGCGGCTTCCCGGCGGCTGGTGTGAATTGCCAGGCGCTCGTCGCGAGCATCAAGCGCGTCGCGAAGCATCAGGACTTCAGCTTCGAGACTGCCCTCTGATACATCCGGCGCACGCTGCGCCTTCGCCGACATCTCCGCGAGTTGTCCGGTCAACTCACGTACGGTTGCATCGCGCTCGGTGCCGAGTTCAAGCAGCTTGCCTTGCTGACGCTCGATCTTGTCCTTGAGCGCCGCATTTTCTTCCTCTAACGCGACCAACCGGCGAATGTCCGCGCGGTTAGCCGCGCCGACCAAATGCGACAGCATATGCAGGTCGCCGAACGCAACCTGCCGCACGCTCATGACGGCTTGCGGATGCGTCATCAGCGCCCAGTACGCGGGCGGGATGTCGCCGCTTTTGAGCGCTTCTTTCCACAGCGTCAACAATGCTTCAGGACTTTTGGCCGTTTCAAAGCGCCGCACCGCGCCCGAATAACGCACATCGAGTGCCTTTTGCAAGGCCTTGGCGCCCTGGCCGCCTTCTATGGCGAGTTCCACCGCCGCATGATGAATTTCCAGGTCGCTTGCGTGCTGCTTGTCGAGATCGGTGAATTTGGGAACGAGCTTCCTGAGTTCACTCGTGCTCAGGCAGGTTCCAATAATCGAGCAATGCAGGTGCGAATCCAGGTCCACCAGCCGCGCGCGACGGTTCGCGCTGCGAAGCTCCGCCTCAGAGGGCGCGCAGCATGCATCGGCCGATAAACGCTTGTGAGCGCCCGCGCTGCTGGCGAATTCACTCGAGGGCGCACGGGCGAGGCCCGTCAGGGCGGAGCGGAAAGGGGGAACGGATTGCACATTCACCTCGAAACGATCTGAATTTCAAGCGGCAGGACATTAAAGCTGCACAAAACGGCACAAGGATTGTCCGGCGCATGGATACCGAAATATACCATCGAATATAACGGAGTAAATTCGAACCCCTGTGCCGGGCTTGCCGCTAGACGGATGCGCCGGTATTGGCGCGGTCGCGATAATGCTGCTCCAGCACGTGCTCGACGCATAGGCCAACGAAGGTCGCGTCCAGCCGTTGAAAGCCGCGCGCAACGCGCTGCAAACCCTCGGTTCCGCTTCCCGGCGTGACCTGGAAGACCAGGTCACGTTGTTGTTCCGCCGAGCGCGCCGTGTCTATGGCAAGGCGCAGATCATCGATCCGCACGAAACCCAGAGCGCGCGCGTGATCATAGAGCGACGTCAAGAGTTCACCCAGCGACTGTCCGGTAGTCGCCTCGAGCGAGCGCGCATCGCCCAGTAAATCTTCGAGCATCAATACAAAACGGGCGACGCTTGCATGAAGGTTCCGGAACGCATCGACAACTTCGCGGATCGCTGCCGTATGTCCGGGATCGCGCGCGGTGTTGAGCGGTGTGATTGCGCCCGACAAACCAGACGCGATTGAAGTCGACGCTGCGATGCGAGGTGTACTTGCCTGCTGCCCGGACATCGGGAACTCCTTGTAATGCTTTCAATAGCTGTTTTCGGCTGCCGTGTGGACAATCTCCGGCGTAAGCGAATAGTACCGTGATATACATGAGAATATAACGAACGCGACAATTCTGCGTTGCTCGGTGGTTTTTCCGGCGCTTGGAGGAGGAGGGCGACGCGTGGAATGGCTTCGTGATGAAGCCGGATCGATGTGCGACTGGCGCGGAGAAAATGTCAGGCAAGCGCTGGATCTTGCCCGACCGCAAAACGTATTTGCGAGTTGGCTTTAGTAAGCCGGCAAGACCGGGCGTGTCTCGATCGAATGCCTGATCAACGACTCGACCTGGCGCCGTTCGTCGCCTGCCAGCGGCAAGCGCGGCGGGCGGACTGGTTCGGTGCCAAGGCCGACCATCGCTTCGGCAAGCTTGATGTTCTGCACGAGCTTCGTGGAGACATCGAGCGCGAGCATGGGCGCGAACCAGCGGTAGATCGTGCGCGCTTCGTCCAGGCGGCCGGCTTTAAGCAGCTTGAAAATGGCGACGGTCTCCTGCGGAAATGCGCAGACGAGCCCCGCGACCCAACCATGCGCGCCCATCAGGACGGCTTCCATTGCGAGGTTATCGACGCCACAAAAGAGCGCGTATCGATCGCCGACCACATTGATAAGGTCGGTGAACCGCCGCACGTCCCCGGCCGATTCCTTGATTGCGACGAACTTCTTTTCGTCCGCGAGCTCGGCGAACATGTCGGGCGTCACGTCCACGCCGTATGCAAGCGGGTTGTTGTAGACCATGATCGGCAGCGGGCTTGCGCTCGCAACCACACGATAATGATTCAGCGTCTCGCGACGATCCGATACATAACGCAGCCCCGGCAAGACCATATAACCCGCGGCGCCGTGCTTCACGCCGAGTTCGGCCTGACGGCAGCCGTCGAGCGTGCTGTTCTCCGCGATGGTCAGCAGCACGGGCACGCGGCCCTGGGCGGCATCGACGGCGATGTCGAGCACGTCCAGCTTTTCGTCGAGCGAGAGCGTGGACGCTTCCCCCAGCGACCCGCAGACAATGATGCCGTCTACGCCTGCGCTGATCTGCGCTTCGATATTCTTACCGGTCCACTCGCGGTCTATGCTGAAATCCGCATTGAACTTGGTTGTAACGGCCGGCATGACGCCTTCCCAGATATGTGCCACGGCAGTGCTCCTGACAATAGTGAATGGAATAGAGTCTAAGCATTGCTGGACGGTTGGTCTTGCATCAGTCACGCAGGCTGGATGCCGATTTCGGCATAGCGAATTTCCTGGCTATGCCGCAAGACACCGCGATCAGACAAGCGCCGCGGCACTAGCCTGACTATGCTGAAATCGGCATTGAACGTGCCTAGTGCCACCAAGACGCAACGCGCCCCGATTCCTACGATGACAGCATGAAAACCCTGAACTTCATCGACTCGCATACCGGTGGCGAACCGACGCGCCTTGTCATATCCGGAGGCCCGGATCTTGGCACCGGGACGCTGACCCGTCGCCTCGACAATTTGCGCGAACAGCACGACGACTGGCGCGCAGGCGTCGTCACTGAGCCGCGCGGTTCTGACGTCATCGTGGGCGCGTTGTTGTGCGAGCCGGATGATCCCGAGTGCGCGGCGGCGGTCATCTTTTTCAATAACGTCGGTTATCTCGGCATGTGTGGTCACGGGACCATAGGATTCGTTGTATCGCTCGCTCATCTCGGGAGGATCCAGGCGGGATTGCACAAGATCCAGACGCCGGCAGGCGTCGTGGAGGCAACGCTCAATGAAGACGGCAGCGTGAGCGTTCGCAACGTCCCTGCATACCGGTATCGACATGCGGTCACCGTCGATGTCCCGGGTCACGGACCGCTCACTGGCGACGTCGCCTGGGGCGGCAACTGGTTTTTCCTCGCGGCGGACCATGGTCAGGAACTCGCCACAAGCAACATCGCTCGTCTGACCGTGTTCACGGATGCCGTGCGCGATGCGCTGCAGGCGCAGAACATTACGGGCGCACACGGCGCGCTGATCGATCACATCGAATTGTTTGCAGACTCGCCGCATGCGGGCATCGACAGCCGCAACTTCGTCCTGTGCCCGGGCAGCGCTTACGATCGTTCGCCGTGCGGCACCGGCACGAGCGCCAAAGTTGCGTGCCTTGCGGACGACGGCAAGCTTGCCGAGAGCGAGATATGGCGCCAGGAAAGTATTATCGGCAGCGTGTTCGATGCCAGTTATCAGCGCGCCCACGTTGAAGGTAAAACCGTGGTGATTCCGGTCATCACCGGCCGCGCGCACATCATGGCGGAAGGCCGCCTGTGCTTCGACAGTACCGATCCGTTCGCCCGGGGAATCAAGGCCGTATGAGCGGTGGTTTCGAATTGCCTGTGGTCATCACCAATTTTGGCGCGTGCGCGCCGCCTCTATAATCGGGCGCAGCGCAGTGCGCTCCAGGTCGATCAGTGGCCGATAAGCGCCACTCGCGGACATCGACGACGCCAGCGAGACGCGAATGATCACTACGACGGACCGTCCGGCGCCGCGCGCGCATGAACCCAGGAGCAGCCAGGCTGGCCCGCAGGCGGCGCTGCAAACTCCTGCGGGTGCGTCGACGCTCGATTCCATGCTCGAGCATTTCAGGCTGCTTGAGCCCGTCTTCGACGCAATGCCCGACATCGTGTTCTTCATCAAGGATGAAGACGCGCGTTATGCGCTCGTGAACCGCGCGCTGGCATCGCGATGCGGCCTGAAAGACAAGTCCGGGTTGCTGGGCAAGACTGCGGAAGAAGTGTTCCCGCAGCGCTTCGGGCGCATCTATACGGCGCAGGATCGGTCCGTCATTGCGCAAGGCAATGCAATGATCGATCAGCTCGAACTGCATCTCTATCCGGCACGTCAGCCGGGATGGTGCATGACATCGAAACAGCCGCTGCACGATGCACACGGCAACGTGGTCGGTCTTGCGGGCATCTCACGCGACCTTCAGGCCGATGAAAGCACGCATCCCGCCTATAGCCGGCTTGCCGCCGTGGTCCAGCACATCCAGTGCAATTTCGTGCAGCCGCTGAACATGCCGCATCTCGCGGCCATGGCGAACATGTCCATCGCGCAACTCGAGCGATATTTCCACAAGGTGTTTCATCTGACGCCGCGGCAAGTGCTGCTCAAGACGCGGCTCGATGCAGCCACGGCCCTCCTTGTCACGCACGACAAGGTAACGGACGTGGCGGCGCTGTGCGGATACACCGACCATAGCGCGTTCACGCGTCAGTTCAAGGCGACCGTGGGTCTGACGCCGACGGAATATCGAGCGGTTTTGCGCTCCCACAGTTCGGGCACGTACCCGGCTGTGAAAAGCGCGGGCGTCGCGCAGTCGAATCAATAAGTCTGACGGTTTGTTGGAAGATTGGCGCACCCAAAGTTACCTGCCTGCCGTTCAGTGCTGCGTGCTCAAAGCCACGAGGCGCACCCGCGGCATTGCTCCGAACGCTTGTGCAGCATGGCTGCTGGCCCGATTGCTCATGCACTTTCTGCGGTCGGTCTGTTTTTTGCTCCATGGATGGTCGAAAGCAATGAGGCATACTGCGCCCGTTGAAAATCTTGAACCGTGCAATGTTCGACACCGGCATGCGCGGCTTACAACACGGTGCCGCATGGATCTCGCGCCGTCGTGCAGCAGTCAGCAGTCAGCCGCGATTAGGCGGACGCAGCATCGGCACCGGAATCCTGTTTGAGCTGTAAGAAAAGATAATGATGAATGAAGTAGCGAGACTGGGGCATGCCCGGATTGTGCTGGTCGAAGATGATCTGGAAAGCAGGGAATCACTGCGTATGTTGCTGGAGGAGGAAGGCGCGGATGTGGTTGCCGTTGCCGATGCCGAAGAGGGTGCCGAGACTGCCATTCGCGTACTGCCCGATGCTGTGATCTGCGACATCGACTTGCCGATGATGGATGGCTTCTACCTGATCCAACGTTTGCGCGACCACGAAATTCGAGGCAATCTGACGCCTTCGATTGCGATTGCCCTGACCGGCCACGATGGCGACGAATACCGCCTGCGAAGTATTGGCGAGGGGTTTCAGCATTTCATGACCAAGCCCGCACATCCGGACGCCTTGATCACGCTGATCCAGCAATCGCTCAGCGCGCGGATGCTGTCTTAGGCGGCTCGTACGACGGTCACGGGAGCGGATCCCGTGGCCGCCGGAATCTGCCTAGGACCGGTCCCGGTTTCGCGCGCGGGTTGCGCCTGTGATGACCGCGATTCCGAGCAGGATCACATCGACGATCAGGATGGTGTGCTGTGTCACGTGCATGGCGACCAGCGCCCATGAAACCCCACCGATCAGAATCAGCCAGCCGACGAGATAAATCACCAGGGTCATTGAATTGTCCTTTGCGTGCGTGTTGGTATGAGAGCCGTAAACCGGACCATGGCCCACGCATAAAGCGGGCCTAGTGCGCTGCATGCCACAAAAAAAACCGAGGACCGGCTCGGTTTGCCGACGCCCCGCGCACGCATGCGTGTTGTATTCTTTGCGCGTTCGCGCCCGGACTCCAACCTTTACGGCCTAGCCTACATGCTCATCGTTCACCACCTCAATAATTCCCGTTCACAACGTGTGCTCTGGATGCTGGAAGAATCGGGTGTCGAATACGACATCAAGCGTTATCAACGCGATCCGAACACCATGCTGGCTCCGCCCGAACTACGCGCGGTCCATCCGCTGGGCAAGTCACCGGTCATTACCGACGATGGCCGCACGCTCGCCGAATCCGGCGCAATCCTCGCGTATCTGAACGAGCGTTATGGGGAAGGCCGCTTTGCACCGCCACACGGCATCTCGCCTGAGCGGTTGCGCTACGACTACTGGATGCATTACGCGGAAGGCTCGGCCATGCCACCTTTGCTGCTCAAGCTGGTTGCGTTGCGCATCGGCAGCGCGCCCATGCCGTTCTTCGTCAAGCCGATCGCACGCCGGATCGCCCAGACCATGCAGGACAGTTTCATCGATCCGCAGTTGAAACTGCACTTTGGTTATGTGGAAAACGAATTGTCGAAGTCCGAGTGGTTTGCGGGAGACACCTTCAGCGCCGCCGATGTCCAGATGAGCTTTCCGCTCGAAGCCGCCAGCCAGCGCGCGGGCGCCAGATCCTTGCCGCGCATCTCGGCATTCCTGCAGCGCATTCACGCGCGTCCGGCTTATCAGCGAGCGCTCGAACGCGGCGGCAAATACGACTTCGCGGACTAAACGGGCAGACGGGGCAGGGCGTTCGCGCGGCTTGCGTACAATGGCCGCTGATTTCCCGAATCCGGCTTGGAGCCAGGCGGTTTCAGGGCATGCTGAAGACGCCCGTCGATCTCCTGAACAAGCACCCGAATCCCGTATTTAGCGCGAAGGCGAAGCATGGCTCGAATCGTCCCCGACGACTGGAAAAACCTGGAAGCGACCGGCGCGGCCGTGCGCGAGCTCGACACGCTCGCATTGCTCGCAAAGCTTCCCGATGACTACACCGTGTATCACGGGGTGCACTGGACGCGCATCAACGAGGGTTTTTCCGTGTTCGGCGAAGCGGACTTCGTGGTGGTCGCGCCTTCCGGGCGGGT
This sequence comes from uncultured Caballeronia sp., assembly GCF_964243625.1. Lineage (NCBI taxonomy): Bacteria > Pseudomonadati > Pseudomonadota > Betaproteobacteria > Burkholderiales > Burkholderiaceae > Caballeronia > uncultured Caballeronia sp. The sequence goes on along the minus strand of NZ_CAXTGZ010000149.1, from coordinate 4,774 downwards.
GCTCGTGATCGAGCAAAAGGCCGGCTTCCTGCGCGAGACGCCGGCCGGTCTGATGAAGGTCTACATGCAAAAGGAGCGCAACGTCGCCATTCAACTGGCGCGCACGCTCGAAAACCTGCACCGGCGGTTTACCGCGGCATTCGGCGCGGGCACGTATCGCATCGAAGAATTGCTTTATTGCCCGGACTATACAGTCAAGGACGTGTCCATAGCGGGTGTGCCGGAATCGCGCATTGTCGATGCCAGCCGCAAAGCGAAGCTGCCTTCGGTTGTCCTCGAGATCCTGCCGCCGGATGAACCGCGCTTCGAAGCATCGGCGCGCATCCATCATTTTCTCTCCGACGAACTCGCGCTCACGCCCGATACCAACGCGCTCGTCGGCCAGGCCGACATGCTCGTCACACGCTTGTCGGGCGGTCTGGCGACATGGGCGCGGCGCCTCGAGTTCGAGCCGTTCAGGTTACGCGTGATCGGCACGGCCGGCTCGGGCAAGACCCAGCTCGCGGTGCAGGTCATGCGCGACGCAGTTGCCAAGGGACGCAGCGTGCTCTACGTCTGCTTCAACCGGCCGCTCGCTGATCACATCCGGCTGGTGGCGCCGTCTGAAGCGCGCATTGCCAACTATCACCAGTTGAGCGCCGCCGTCACGCGCGACGCCGGCGCGCCGCCCGACTTCAGCCAGCCGAACGTCTTTACCACGCTCGAAGAACGCTTCGCGAATGTCGAGATTGCCGAGCACTGGAAGTTCGACGTGTTGATTGTCGATGAAGGCCAGGACTTTCATGCGGTCTGGGTCGATGCGCTCGCGCGTCTTCTCAAGCCCGACGGCGCATGGTGGTGGCTCGAAGATCCCATGCAGAACCTCTATTTCCGCGATCCCGTGCCGTTGCCGGGGTGGACCACGTTGCGCGAGACCACGAATTACCGCAGCCCGCGCGACCTGCTTGCTTATATCCGCCGGATCGTGGGACGCGAAGTGAGGCTCGATGCCGGCAGCCCGTTCGACGGTTCCGAAGTCAGTCTGTCCACGTATGAAAACGGCCATCCCGACGAAGTGATCGAAGCGACCAAGCGCGCGATTACGCAAGCGCTGGCGCTGGGTTATCGGAAGCAGGATATCGCGGTGCTGTCGTTTCGCGGCAGGGAAGGATCGGTCCTGACGTCGCAGGAGCATCTCGGGCCGCATCGGCTGCGCAGTTTTACGGGATCTTACGATCTGTTCGGGAATCCGGAATATCGCGAGGGTGACGTGCTGCTCGAATCCATTTACCGGTTCAAGGGACAGTCGGCGCCGTGCGTGATCTTCACCGAAGTCGATTTCGATACCTTCGACGAACAGGTCGCACGGAAGTTTTTTGTCGGTGCGACGCGCGCGACCATGAAGCTGATCGTGGTGGCTTCCGAGCGCGCGGCACGCGCCTTCGACGAACAACACTGACCGGCGATGAAAAGGTTCGACCTGATTCGTTGCGTATTGCTGCTGCTGACCCTTGCATGCACGCCGCTCATGGCGAGCGCCGCGCCGGTCACGCTCGACGTGGAAGGGAAAATCAGTCGCACGAACGACCCTGACCACACCATCTACCGCATCAGCGAAGCCGAGCTGATGAAGTTGCCGCCGCACACCATCACGACATCGACAACCTGGACGCCCAAATCTGCCTTCACCGGTCCTTTGCTCGCCGACGTATTGCGTCTCGTGGGCGCGCATGGCGATCTGGTGGAGCTTCGCACACTCGACGACTACGCCTACACCGTAAGCATCTCCGAAGCGGAGCGCTATGGTGCGATCCTCGCGTACAGCATGAACGGCACGCGTTTGAAGATCAGCAACTTCGGTCCGCTATTCCTGATCTATCCACGCGATGCCTATCCGCAGGAACTGACCGGTTCAGTGGCGGACGCGAAGTTCGTATGGCAAATCAAGGCGCTGGTCCTTAAATGATCGGTGCGTCGCTTCGCCGTCTGAAGGTTGCGTTGCTGCTCGCCGCCGCCATTGCGCCGCCGCTCGCGGGCGTGGGATATCTGCTGTATTCCACTTTGCTTGCGAACCAGAGCAACCAGCAACTCGACATGCCGTACGACGGTTTCTACTGGGACGGTGCGCAGTTCCAGATTGCCTATGGACGCCTGGGTAATCAGATATTGCTGTATCGAAGCGGTATCGACGCCAACGTCGACGAAGTCAAGCTTCGCTACGAGATCCTCGAATCGAAGCTCGCCATCGTCACGGCTTCCACAGCGATGCTTGCCGATCGCGAAGCGCTGCGCAGCAGGCAGCAGGAAATTCTCAGGCAACTCGACGCTGCGCTCGAGTCCATCGAACCGGACATCGATGCATTGAGCGCCGACAGTGCGCACACGCTGAGGGTCATCGGCGTGTTGCGGCAGAACCAGGATGCGGTGAACGAACTGGCGAACGGGCGGCGTATCGTGGACGTTGCGGAGCGCGATTACATCGTGCGTGATTTCGTGTCCAAGCGCCGTTATCTGTTCGCGGGCGGCATGCTGCTCGCGCTGCTTTCCATGGTCGCGACGGCCATGCTGCTGCTCAACGGATACCGGCGGTCGCGGCTGATTCATCAGCAACGCGCGGCGCTCGAAGCACAGCATCAGGCAACGCGCGCCGCGCGCGAGGCATCGCAGGCGAAGGACGCGTTTCTCGGCATGATCAGCCATGAATTGCGCACGCCGCTGCACGCGATCGTTTCGTCGGTGGAACTGCTGGAGCTCAATCTGCATAGCGAGGCCGATCGCAAGATCATCCAGCGGCTCGAAACCGGCGCGCGCCATCTCGAAGCGCAGATGCGCGACCTCACCGACTTTGCGCGGCTCGGCGCCGGGAAGCTCGAATTGCGCCTGACCGTGTTCGACCCCATGGAGCTGCTCGATTCCATCGTCGATGCAAACATTCCGGCCGCAACTGCAAAAGGTCTGGTGCTGCGCGGCCAGTTCGCGGGCGAAGCGGGGTTGATCGAATCTGATCAGCACCGGTTGCGGCAGATCGTGACCAACCTCGTGACGAACGCGGTCAAATACACGGATGCAGGTTCCATCGACGTGCGTTTCGAGCGCACGCTGGAGCGCCTCGATATCTCTGTAGTGGACACGGGTCCGGGTATTCCGCGCGAACAGTTGCCGTTGATCTTCAAGGAATTCACGCAACTGGATTCATCGACGACCCGCCGTTTCGATGGCGCCGGCATGGGCCTCGCCGTGGTCCGCGGACTGGTCGAGTTGCTGGGCGGCGTGGTGAATGTATCGAGCGATATTGGGCAGGGCGCGGCGTTTCGTGTGAGCCTGCCAGCGGCGCCCGTGGCGCACGTACCTGAACGCGAACGGGCGCCGGCCGATTTGCCGCCGCTGAAAAAAGCGCGCGTGCTTGTGATCGACGACCACAATTCGATACGCGAATCGCTCTCTGAAATGCTTGCTCACCTGGGTTACGCAAGCGTGGCCATGGGTGATGTGGACAGCGCCCTTGTGTGGCTGGAGACGAATCAGGCCGACGTGATCCTCGCGGACCTGCATATGCCGGGCAAGGACGGGTATTCGTTCGTCAATGAATATCGGGCGCGTCGCGCGTCGGGCGCAAGTTTGCCGGTCATTGCGGTCAGCGCCTATGCGCCGGATCTCGTCGATCCAAGCGCGGCCATCCTGTTCTTCGATTACTTGCTCAAGCCTGTGCGCTATGAGGTGCTGAAAAGCGCGCTGGCGCGGGCCTTATCTGCGACGCGACGGGTTCATTAAAGCGCGCTACGCCCGCAACAGGCGCTTGGAAAGATCGGCGACGAGAATCGCCATGCGCGCCGGCTTTTCGAAACACGTCACGTTGTAGCGCTGGATGACGTCGCTGATTTCCGATTCGCTGGCCTTGCCGGTCGTCAGTTCGCCCGTCAGCACGAAAACCGGCGCATCAGGATTGTCCGAGTTGCGCACGGCGCGGATCGCATCGGCCGAGGTATGCGCGCCAAACAACCAGTCGATGACCACGGCATCGAAGACTTGCGTCTGCAGCGCTTCGGCAAAACCCTCCAGGCCATACAGCGCCACTGCCGCAAAGCCGCTGCGCTCCAGGTAGTCGTGGAGGTTGTCGGCGGAAGTCTGGTCGTCGTCGACCACCGCGATCAGCGGCTTGTCCATGTCGGTGCGGCGCGGCTGGATCTCGATCTTGTGGACGTCGTGCGCGGCTTGCAGCAGCACGCCTTCGTGCGTGGTCACGATCCACCTGCCATTCATGTTCTGCGCGATGAAATCCGGCCGGCTGCCGGGTTCGAGCGCGTCGCCTATCCATGCAACGCACGCGATTTCGGCGGCGCCGAGCTTGAGTACGGCGTCTTGCGCCGCGCCTTCGGTGTCGTCGACGTCGGCGTTCTTGGCATCGAAGAGTTGCAGCGCCGGTTCGTCGAAGGCTTCCGCCACGCGGCGGATCTGCGCGAGCGTCCAGGGACTGTTGCCGCGCAACTTGCGATGGCCCTGCGAGAAACTCAGGTCGAGAATGCGGCAAAGCTCGGCGGTCTGCTGCCGTTTGCCGATGCCGTGGCGATTCATCAGGTCGCGTACGCGCTGGGCGACGGCGAGGGAATCAGAAGATGAGGTTTCAGTGACCATGCTGCTGCTTACCGGTTAAAGCGTGTGGTGTCGACAGACTGAGAGGGGGGTATTGTAGGCGCAAGAGCGTCGCTCTTAGCAAAACACTTGAGCCGTTGAAAGGGTTTGCGCACATCTCGACCGGTTTTTTTCCAGTGGCGGAAGGACTTTGAATCCAGTGGCG
>NZ_CAXTGZ010000148.1:0-12249 GCF_964243625.1 uncultured Caballeronia sp. | reverse complement strand
AACCCCGCCGCGACGGCGTTGCATTGCAACTGTGGGCAACGCGCGGGTTCTTCGACGACCGCTTTACGCTCGCGGTCGGCGCCGGTCCATACATCGCTGTCACGCAAAACGACAACCTTCCCGGGAATCGTACGGGCGATGGCCGCGTTTCCGGATTGATATCGATGTCGGCGAGTTATCGGCTGGGAAAATACTGGCTCACACGGCTTACATGGAACCGTGTCGTCACGCGCTACGACCGCGATACCGATTTGATCGAAGCGGGCATAGGCGTGAGGTTCTAGCGGTCAAACGCATACGGGTTTCAGCTTTTGCCCGGCTTTGGAAACAACGGATACGCGACCAGCGCACAGGCAGCCGCGACCAGCCAGACCACCCCCCACGATCCCGCCGCGAGCAGATGCGGGATCGACAAGGGCGTGACGAACAAACCCACGTACACGGCCGTATTCGTCATCCCAAGCGCGGTTCCCGCACGGTCTTTCCCGCTGAGCGTGGCGAGTTCGGTATAAGCCACGCCATGCCACGCCGATACGCAAATCCCCGCGAACACGATAAACCCAATCAGCCAGCCTTCGGATAACCCATACCCCGTCCCTACCGCGAGCACGATGAACGCACCAACCGCGATCAGCGTCGACACTTTTGTATAAGCGCGGCGGTTGCCGTGTTTATCGGTGAACCGGCCGCTCCAGACGCGCATGATCATTGCGCCGAGCTGGACGGCGACCATCGTGGCCGTGATGCCGGGCAGGCCGACATGCGCGAAGTCGTGCAGGAAAACCGTGGCGAACGTGAGCACGGCAAACTGCGGAATGCACAGGATGCCGATGCCCAGCACCACGCGCCAGATCATGGCGTCACGCAGCGGGCTGACGGCTGCAGCAACCGCAACGTTCGATGCGGACACTGCGGGCGCGGGTGTTTCAGGTGGCTCATGAAGCCAGCGCCATGCAAGCCACACTGCGGCCGTGCACATGGCCGCCAGCACGCCATAGACGAGCCGGAAGCCGCCTGTGGATGCAAGCCACGGCAGGATCAGCGCGCCGAGGCCGCCGCCGAGCGGCACGGCGGTCTGGCGGATGCTCATCGCGAGGCCGCGTTCGCCTTCCTGAAACCAGCGCATGATCGCGCGTCCGCTCGATCCGTTGACGCTGCCGCCGAGCAGACCGACGCCGCACATCGATATCACCAGCCACAGCAACGAAGGCACCGACGCCGCCGATGGCACCACGAACAGCATCATCGCGAGGAACGCAGCCGCCACGGTCGCCAGGCCGGTGAGAAGGATCGGACGGTCGCCCCACCGGTCAGTCGCCACGCCCCATGGCAGTTCGGAGATCGCCACGCCCAGGCCCATCGCGCCGAGCGCCAGTCCAAGCGCCGAGTTGCCGAGGTGATAATCCGCGCGCAACCAGACGGCCGTGGTCGGAATGCCCGCGATCGCCGCCGAAAAACTGACGTTCGCCGCCACGCCAACGCCGAGCACCTTCCAGCGATGGGAGGCGCCAAGACCACGTCCCACCCCTGCCGCCAAGGGAATTGCGCATTGAGTTTGCATCGCTGTATGGCATCCGTTCAGTTTCGATGCACACAGTGTGACGCACCGCGATGGTCCTGAATATCAAGTAATATCGAACCAACACTTCGACAAAACAGGACGGTTCGACATGTCGCAAACCAATTTCGAAATCGCGTCGCTGCGCACATTCGTGGTCGGCATGGAGCTTGGGAGCTTTGCGAAGGCGGCGGACCGGATTGGGCGTTCGACTTCGGCCGTCAGTGCCCAGATCAGGAAGCTGGAAGAGCAGGCTGGCGCGCCGTTGTTCAAGAAGGCGGGCCGCAACCTCGCGTTGACCGACGCCGGCGAGACCATGCTGCGCTTTGCGCGCCGCCTCGTCGATCTCAACGACGAAGCGGCCGTCGCCGTGCGCGGCCCCGATCTGGAGGGATGGATCAGGCTCGGGCTGCAGGAGGACTTCGGCGAGATCATGCTGCCCGACGTGCTCGGCCGGTTTTCTCGCGCGCATCCGAAGGTCCGTATTGAAGCGCGCGTGGCGCGCAATACGGAACTGTTCGAGCGTATCGATTCGAACGAACTCGACCTCGCGCTGGTTTGGGGCGACCTGTCGTCGGCCGCGCGGGAAACCCGGCCCGGCGTCCAGCATGAGCTGATCGCCGAGCCGCGGATGTGCTGGATCGGTTCATCCACCCTGCCCTGGAATCCGGCCGCCGATGAACCGCTGCCGCTGGTCGCGTTCGATCGCGCGTGCCTCTTTTTTAGCGCGGCGACAGCAGAACTCGATCGCATGAACATCCGCTGGCGCGTCGCGTTCACGAGTCCGAGCCTGTCCGGTTTGTGGGCCGCTGCCGCTGCGGGACTCGGGCTGACAGTGCGGACGCAATACGGCTTGCCAAGGTCGGTTTGCGCGCTCGATGCACACGCCGCAGGGCTGCCCGATTTGCCGTCATTGCCGCTGTCGCTCATACGGGCGTCGATCAAATCTGCGCCGCCTGTCGAACGGCTTGCATCGATCATTCTCGATTCCGTGCGCGGCGGGGCGGCATCGTTCGAGCGCATGGCGGCCTGATCACCCTTCGCGCCTTGTCCTTCGCCTTCGCCTTGTCCCGACGGCCCGCTTTTTGCTGAACCGTCGTGAACGACAGACGGGAGCGCGACATGGCAGGTCCGATGCAGCAAGCAGCACGGCTGGACGACATTCCCGAGGACCACGGCATACGGGTGACGCTGTCCGATACCCCAATCCTCCTCGTGCGGCAAGGTGGCGACGTCCACGCGTTTTCGGCGGACTGCCCGCACGCCGGCGCGCCGCTCGAGGAAGGCGCCGTGTGCAACGGGCGCATCGTGTGTCCTTGGCACAAGGGCACGTTCGCAATCGACGATGGCCGCGTGATCGAGCCGCCCGCGCTGATCGGCTTGAAACGCTACCCAGTGTCGGTGGAAAACGGCAACGTGCTGGTTTCGTCGCAAGCCGAGGAACCGCCCGCGAGTTTTCCATCCGCCGATACACGCATGTTTGCGATCATCGGCGCGGGCGCGGCCGGTGCTGCTGCATGCACCGCGCTACGTGAAGGCGGCTTTCACGGACGTATCGTATTGATCGGGCCAGAGTCCGGCGAGCCGTACGACCGCACGGCGTTAAGCAAATTCGTTGCCTCCGGCGATATGCCGCCCGGCGAAGTTCCGTCGCTACTGCCCGAAGGTTTCGCCACGAAGCGGCGCATCGAGCGCATTGAAGCTCAGGTCATCAAACTCGATGCCGCCGATAAACGCATCGACCTGCCCAACGAACTCACGCTGCATTACGACGCGGCGCTGATCTGCACGGGTGGTACTCCCAAACCCATGGACGTTCCCGGCGCGAACTTGAGCCGCGTGCATTTGCTGCGTTCACGCGACGACGCTGCAACGCTCGACGCATCGCTCAAGGACGCGAAAAAAGCGGTCATCGTGGGGGCGAGTTTTATCGGGCTGGAGGTGGCGTCATCGCTTAAAAAACGCGGTCTCGACGTGACCGTGGTCGCGCCCGGCAAGATCCCGCTCGCTACGCAATTCGGCGATGAACTCGGCCTGATGTTCAAGCGGCTGCACGAGAAGAACGGCGTCGGGTTCCGGATGGAATCGAAGGTGAAGGCGTTGATTGGCGGCGACGCCGTTCACGCTGTCGAGCTTGACGGCGGCGAGACGATTCCGGCGGATGTGGTGATCGCAGGAACAGGCGTAAGGCCGGCGACCGACTTCCTGCAAGGCATTGCGCTCGCGCATGACGGCGGCATCAAGGTCGACAGCGCCATGCGCGCCGCGCCCGGACTGTACGCTGCCGGAGACGTCGCGCAGTTTCCGCTGCCACGTTCTGATGCGGACCTGCGCATAGAACACTGGCGCGTCGCTCAGCAACATGCACGCGTTGCCGCGCTGAACATGGCCGGTGGCGACGAGCACTACACCGGCGTGCCTTATTTCTGGACCTATCATTTCGGCAAGCGCTTCGAATACCTTGGCCACGCAAGCGAGCATGACGATGTCCTGATCGACGGCGATCTCGACTCGCAGGCTTTCATCGCTTATCTGATAAAGGACGGCAAGGTCGCGGCAATTGTTGCGTGCGATCGGGAAGCGCCGACGGCAAAGCTCGCAGAAGCGATGCGTGCAACCCTCACGCTCGATGAAGCCCGCAGCGTTGCAGGTAACCAAAGCTGAGACGATCATGGCAACCAAGCCTATCGGCATGTTTCCGGATCAGCACCCGGAGCGGCTCGACCAGTGCCGCCGATGCATGCTGTGGGAAGCCGCAACGCAAGCAGTGCCGGGCATCGGTCCGCATCATGCACCGTTGATGATGGTCGGCGAACAGCCCGGCGATCAGGAGGACCTGCAGGGCAAGCCATTCGTGGGACCGGCCGGCGCCCTGCTCGACAACGCGCTTCAGGAGGCCGGCGTACAACGCTCGCAGGTCTACGTGACCAACGCGGTGAAGCATTTCAAATGGGAACCACGAGGCAAGCGCCGGCTGCATAAAACACCGGCGCAACGCGAAGTCGATGCATGTCATTACTGGATCGAACGCGAGCTTGCGGAACTTGATCCGAAGGTGATCGTTGCGTTGGGCGCAACCGCGTTGAAGTCGGTCCTGCAGAAATCGACCGTAAAACTTCAGGCATCGATGGGCCAAGCAATCGAGCACGACGGACGTCTGGTGATTGCGACGTTTCATCCATCGTATGCGCTTCGGGCGCCCGATGCCGGGACGCGCGAAGCCGCATTTCGCGCGATCGTGGACGCGTTGAAACATGCGCATCGGCTGATCGGCGAGCACAGCAAATAAGGAGGACACAGCATGGCAACCGCTTCGAAAACTGCAGGCAAACGCAACACGACGCGCCAGAAACATGCTCGGGCAAAACCGAAACCATCGGGTTCGAAACGCTGGTCGCGTCACGTGATGGAAACCAGCGACGCGATGGACATCAAGAGGGACATCTTCAAGGAGGGCAATGCGCAGGAGATTGCGGACTCGCTGAAGAAGTCGTCCACGCGCAGCAACCGGCGCAAGGGCACACCGTTCCAGTCGGCCATGTCGATGCTGAATTTCTATATCAATCGCGCGGGGCGCAATTTGCCGAAGTCGCGGCGAACCGTACTCGACAACGCGAAGAAGAAACTCCGCGAAGCGTTCGGCCGCAAGCCTTGAGGAACGTTACTTGCTGTCGTATGTAGCCGGCACCCGCAAAGCCGCCGGCTGCGACTGTATGAATCACCAAGGAGATGTCATGCCTGAGAACACCGATCTCAATCCCGGCGATGAAGCCGCCCCCGGCACACCGGGCACCGGCGAAAACATCTGCCCGGCTTGCAGCGGTTCGGGCAAGAAGGACGGGCAGAGATGCGCGACATGCGACGGCACGGGCAAGGTCACGGAAGGGATCGGCGGTGCGTGATTACATGCTTCGCGCTTCGTTTTGCGGCATCGCAATGCTTACTAGTGTGGTGGCCGGGTGCGCCAATGACGCATCCGATGGATCGATCGGCTTCGGCCCGTCCCCTACTTTGCCGCCGCCTCACACTACGCTCCTTCCCACGCTCAACGTGGCGCCGGCTGATCCGTGGCCCGAAGGCACCATGCCCACAGCGGCACAGGGATTCGCGGTACACGCATTTGCAAGAGGACTCGATCATCCGCGCTGGCTTACCACCTTGCCCAACGGCGATGTGCTTGTGGCAGAAAGCAACACGCCTGCGCAACACGATCCTGACACGGGCATCAAGGGGTGGATCACGAAGCAGTTTCAAAAACGCGCGGGAGCAGGCGTTGCAAGTCCGGACCGCATCCCCCTCTTGCGCGATACGAAGGGCGACGGCGTGGCCGACATGCGAAGCGTCTTCATCGACAAGCTGCACTCGCCGTTCGGCATGGTGCTGGTCGGCGACGATCTCTACGTTGCGAACACGGACGCCGTTTTGCACTTCAAGTACCACACGGGCGATACATCGATCAGCGGACCGGGTGAAAAGCTGACCGACCTGCCGGGCGGTCCTATCGATCATCACTGGACCAAGAACCTCATTGCAAGCCGTGACGGCAAACTACTCTATGCCACCGTCGGCTCGAACAGCAATGCGGGCGAAAACGGCATCGAGGCGGAAGAAGGCCGCGCGGCCATCGTGGAGATCGACCGGGCCACAGGCAAGTCGCGGATATTCGCATCGGGCTTGCGCAATCCCAACGGCATGTCGTGGAATCCCGAAAGCGGCACGCTCTGGACCGTGGTCAACGAGCGCGACGAGCTGGGTAACGACCTGGTGCCCGACTACATGACGTCGGTGAAAGACGGCGCCTTTTATGGCTTCCCGTATAGCTACTATGGCCAGCATGTCGATACCCGCGTGAAACCGCAAAACCCGGAAATGGTTGCGAAAGCCATTCCTCCGGATTACGCGCTCGGGTCGCACACGGCGTCGCTCGGTCTCACGTTTTACGATGCAACGCTGTTTCCGCAAAAGTACCGGAACGGGGCGTTCATAGGACAGCATGGCTCGTGGAACCGCAAGCCTCGCAGCGGTTACAAAGTCATTTTTGTACCTTTTTCAGAAGGCAAACCATCGGGAGCGCCTGAAGATATCCTGACCGGATTTCTATCGCCCGATGGCGATGCGCGGGGCCGCCCCGTCGGCGTCACGCTCGACCACTCGGGCGCTTTGCTCGTCGCCGATGACGTCGGCAACTCCGTCTGGCGTGTCACGCCGGCGCAGAGCGCGGCCGGGAACTGATGGCACGGCGCGCTGCATCAGGAAATGGTTTGTTCGCCGTGGCCGAAGCCACGCTGATCAGCCTGTACGATGGCGGCGTGCTGTCGCCAGCCGTTCTCGAACGCGTGATCGCGGGCTTTGCGAACAGCGCGATCGACTGGCATTCAGCGCCTGAACGCAAGAGCGTGGATGGAAGATCGCTGCACGAAGTTGTCGCCATCACGATGATGCCCGGGCGCGCGATCCGCAATCCATCGAAGGAGTTCTTCGCGGTGGTCGAGCACGTCGGGGGCCGCAGCGTCGCAGCGCGGGACGCTAAAGAAGAACCTGAGGAATCACCCGAAACCGAACCCGAGGATGAACCGGACGACGAACTCATGAGTCAGCTTGCAGGCGCCGGCCGCAAAGGCAGCGCCGGAGCCAAAAAAGCCGCGAAAACCGCACGAAAGTCAGCACCATCCCCCGGTTTCAATCCCCTCTTTCACGCCACTCCACCGGGCCGCGCCCGCAAGTCATAGCAATGTCCTTGACTCATGTCATGGTGGAATTACAACGCAATCTCCCTACACGCGGCACAATAGCAAGTGCCAGATCGATAGCGACCCGCATCAGTGACCCGGCCCAGGCACGACCCGGCCGAACCAGAGTGACACCGCAACTTCCTTTCAATGGATACCAACGGACACGACATGGACACACAGGCAACCTCCACTTCCCCGCGCCTTTCCCCCGATGAATTACGCAAGATCGATGCATATTGGCGCGCGTGCAATTACTTGTCGGTAGGCATGATTTATTTGCGTGCCAACCCGTTGCTGCGCGAACCGCTGCAAACCGAACACATCAAACGGCGACTTCTCGGGCACTGGGGCTCCGACCCGGGCCAGTCCTTCACGTGGGTCCATTTGAACCGGCTGATCATCAAGGATGACCTGAACGTAATGTTCGTCTCGGGTCCGGGTCATGGCGCACCGGCGACGTTGTCGAACTCGTATCTGGAAGGGTATTACTCCGAGGTCTATCCGGATCGCAGCGCGGATGAAACCGGCATGCTGCGCCTCTTCAGGTTGTTTTCGTCACCGGGGGGAATCGGGTCGCATTGCACGCCCGAAACGCCCGGATCGATCCACGAAGGCGGCGAGCTGGGCTATAGCCTTTCGCATGGCTTCGGCGCGGCTTTCGATAACCCGGATCTGATCGTGGCTGTGATGGTCGGCGACGGCGAAGCTGAAACCGGACCGCTTGCAACGTCATGGCATTCGAACAAATTCCTGAATCCCGTCGTTGACGGCGCGGTACTGCCGATCCTGCATCTGAACGGCTACAAGATCGCGAACCCGACCATCCTCGCGCGCATTCCGCAGGAAGAGCTCGAAGCGCTGATGACGGGTTACGGATACAAGCCGCATTTTGTCTCAGGCTCGGACCCCGCGACCATGCACGAACTGATGGCGCAGACGCTTGAGACGTGCATCGGCGAGATTCGCGCGATTCAGGCGCATGCACGTTCGACGGGCGACACCACGCGCCCGCGCTGGCCAATGATCGTCTTGCGTTCGCCCAAGGGCTGGACCGGTCCGAAGGAAGTCGATGGTCACAAGGTCGAGGATTTCTGGCGCGCGCATCAGGTGCCCGTGCTCGATCCGGCGACCAACGCAAAGAGTCTGAAACTGGTGGAAGCGTGGATGCGCAGCTACAAGCCCGAAGAGCTCTTCGATGAAAACGGCACCCTGATAGAAGAGCTGCGCGAGATGGCGCCGAAGGGCGAGCGTCGCATCAGCGCGAATCCGCATGCGAACGGCGGACGTCTGCGCCGTTCACTCGACCTGCCGGACATCCGCGACTATGCCTTCAAGGTCAAGGCCCCTGGCGGCACCTACCAATCGCCAACGGCGGTGCTCGCCACATGGCTGCGTGATGTCATCAAGCGCAACATGAATTCGTTCAAGCTGTTCGGCCCCGATGAAACCGCGAGCAACAAGCTCGACGGCGTGTACGAAGCATCGGGCAAGCGCTGGATTGCCGAGTACAAGCCTGAGGACAGCGACGGCGGCGCTTTGGCGACCGACGGCCGCGTGATGGAAATGCTCAGCGAACATACGCTCGAAGGCTGGTTCGAAGGGTATGTCCTGACGGGACGTCACGGTCTTTTCGCGACCTACGAAGCGTTCGTGCATGTGATCGATTCGATGTTCAACCAGCACGCGAAGTGGCTCGAGAAATCGAAGCTGGAGCTCGACTGGCGCGCACCCGTGCCTTCGGTGAACCTGCTGATCACGTCGCTGGTCTGGCGGCAGGATCACAACGGTTTCACACACCAGGACCCGGGTTTCCTCGATGTCGTCACGAACAAGAGTCCCGAAGTCGTGCGCATCTATTTGCCGCCCGACGCGAACTGTCTGCTGAGTGTGATGGACCATTGCCTGCGTTCGCGCGACTACGTGAACGTGATCGTCGCGGACAAGCAACCGCACTTGCAATACCTCGACACGGAAGCAGCGCTCGCGCATTGCGCGAAGGGCATTGGCATCTGGGACTGGGCATCGACGGATCAGAACAGTGAACCTGACGTGGTAATGGCGTGCGCCGGCGACATCGCGACCATGGAGTCATTGGCCGCCGTCGAAATCCTGAAGGAGCGGTTTCCCGATCTCAAGATCCGCTTTGTCAACGTGGTCGACCTGTTCCGCCTGATGCCCGATACCGATCATCCGCACGGCTTGTCGAATCGTGATTTCGATTCCATCTTTTCGCGCGAAAAACCGGTCATCTTCAACTTTCACTCGTATCCGACGCTGGTCCACAAGCTCACGTACAACCGCACGAATCACGAGAACATGCACGTGCACGGGTATCGTGAACGCGGCAACATCAATACGCCGTTCGAGCTCGCCATCATCAACCAGGTGGACCGCTTTTCGTTGTGTATCGATGTAATCGATCGTGTGCCGCGCCTGCGCGATACCGGTGCGCATACGAAGAACTGGCTGAAGGACCAGATCAACGAGAGCATTGGCTACGCGCACGCGGAAGGCATCGATCGCGATGAAATCCGCAACTGGGCGTGGAAAGGCTGATGCCATGGCACAGGACATTCTGGTCTTGAACAGCGGATCGTCGTCGCTCAAGTTCGGCGTGTATGCGCCCGACAGCGGCGACGAAAAAGCGTGGCTGACGGGAAGCGCAAAAGGCATTGGCCGTGACGACGGGTCGTTGACCATGCGTTCGCTCGACGGCTCCATCAACGTCCAGCAAAGTCATGTGATGGAGTCGCAGCACGACGCGCTGCAACGCATGGCCGACGCCTTGCACGAGCATCTCGACCAGCCGCTGGCGGGCGTCGGTCATCGTATCGTGCATGGCGGCCCGCATTTGAGAACGCACGCGCTGATCACGGAGAAGGTTAAGCAAACCCTTCGCGACGCGGTGCAGTTCGCACCTTTGCATTTGCCGCAATCGCTCGCGCTGCTCGAGCAGGCACAGGACATTTTCCGGGACGTGCCGCACTACGCCTGTCTCGATACCGCGTTCCACCAGACCATGCCGGCACGCGCCACGCATCTGAGCTTGCCCAAGCACTTCGCCGGCGAAGGCGTGGTGCGCTACGGCTTTCACGGGTTGTCGTACGAATCGATCGTGGCGAGCCTCGGCAACGATCTCCCCGAGCGGCTCGTGGTCGCGCACCTGGGCAGCGGTGCAAGTCTTTGCGCGATCCACAACGGCCATTCAATCGATACCACCATGGGCCTGACGCCTACCGGCGGTATCCCCATGGCGACGCGCACCGGCGATCTCGATCCCGGTGTGTTCGTCTATCTGATGCGAACCGGCGGCATGGATGCCGACGCACTCGAACAACTGATCAACAAGGAGAGCGGCCTCAAGGGTCTTTCCGACTCGAACGACGACATGCAGTCCCTTCTGAAACGCACCGACGCGGACGCGGAACTTGCCATCGATATCTTTTGCACGGCGGTGCGCAAGACAATCGGCGCGTATGCGGCATTGATGGGTGGCCTGGACCGGGTCGTGTTCACGGGCGGTATCGGCGAACATGCCGACGCCATACGCGAACGCATTTGCCAGGGACTCGAGTTCCTCGACGTCCAGTTCGATTTCATCGAGACGCAGGAAGAGCGGCAGATCGCCCGTCATTGCCGAACGCTCCTGACTGAAAGTGTTTAGTAGGGTACGTGGATTGCTCACGGCTTGATCGATCCAGTGTCGACCGAGCCGGAGCAATCGATGCCACACCGCCACCCCTCACCGCGCACTAGCCGCAAACCAACATGCCGTTGACGGCGGCGGAGTCAGCGCACGCGGGCGACAGCGCGCCGCTGAACTATTTTCTTCACGCGGCCGGGCCGGCTGCAGCGCCTACCCTCACTCTGGACTGGATCTTCACGACAATTTGCGTGGCGGTCTGCGTGATCGTCGGCGGCTTGCTTGCTGTCGCAATCTTCCGGCGCCGTCCCGACGCACCGCTCGATCAACTGGTCCAGGGCAACAGCGGCTTGCGATGGATCGTGATCGGCGTGGCGCTTTCCGTGCCTGTGCTCGTCGCGATGCTGGTCTACGCACTTGTCACGCTCAACCGGGTTGCATCGCCCGCAGAAACTCCTGCTTTGACGATCACCGTGACCGCCTACGACTGGTGGTGGAAAGTCGCCTACGACGACGCCGCCGATCCGACGCTGCGTTTCGTCACCGCCAACGAGATCCACATTCCCGCCGGCGAGCCCGTACGCATCAAGCTGAAAAGCGCAGACGTGATCCATACGTTCTGGGTTCCGAAACTTGCGGGCAAGACTCAGGCGATACCTGGCCAGACCAACGAGCAATGGATCCAGGCCGATGCGCCCGGGGTGTATCGCGGGCAATGTTCGCAGTTTTGCGGCGCGCAGCACGCACACATGGCTTTTGAAGTCGTCGCAGAAAGCCGCGCGGATTTTGCTGCGTGGAGCGCGGAGCAAGCCCAGGTGCCGGCTTCATCGAACAATCTGAGCGTCGCCGCCGGCAAGACTCTCTTCCTCGACAAATGCGCGGGCTGTCATGCAATCCGTGGCTCGGACGCACAAGGCGCGCAAGCGCCCGACCTTACCCATCTCGACTCGCGCCGGCTCATAGCCGCGGGCACGCTGACGAATACTGCAGGGAATCAGCTTGCCTGGATCACGGGCGCGCAACGCATCAAGCCTGACTCGCTGATGCCGAGCATTGCGTTGAGACGCGACGAAGCGGCGAACCTCGCCGCGTATCTCGCGACACTGAAATAGGTAGAGAGGAGCGACGCTTTCATGAGCGAACTGTCATCGTCCGATGCGCGTGTCCCCGAATACGGCCGCGTGCCCGAGGGAAGCGCGCGCGAAAAACGCCTCGCCGGGATATGGGAAACGGCGCCGGGCTGGCGCGGATGGATATCGACGGTCGATCATAAAAGCATCGGCCTGCGCTATCTCGTGACTGCGTTCATCTTCCTG
>NZ_CAXTGZ010000147.1:0-12251 GCF_964243625.1 uncultured Caballeronia sp. | reverse complement strand
AACCCCCGGCACGCGCCAGCGTTTCGAGATGCAGCACCATCCCCGCACCTATGCCGCGTTTCATGTACGCCGGGTCCACGAAGATCGCATCGATCTTGCCGGTCGTGACATCGATCATGCCAGTGCCCGCAACGCGCTCATCCACGGTTGCAACGAGGAACCGTTCTTCGACGGCATCGGCGAATGCTTTCGATGTCGCCCCGCCTGTCCATTCGTCGAGTTGTTTGAGCGGATACGCGTTGATGCACTCGCTCATCACGGCGGCGCGGCGGATGCGCCACGCAACGTCGGCGTCGGCGCGCGTGGCTTTGCGGATGATGAAGGCGGGAGAATGCATATGCCGGTTTCAGCTCTTCTTGCGCCCCGGCGCGAACGCGAAGCCGAACGCCAGCAGCAGCAGCGACACCACGATCACCGTCATGTTGCCGCTCGTCACGTAAGGCGTGCGCCCGGATGTACCTTGCACGGTGGCATCGAGGGAACCCGTCGTGTAGACCGGAAGCCTTGCCACCACCGCGCCGTTCGCCGCGATCACCGCGGTCGTACCGGTGTTCGTGGAACGAAGCATCGGGCGGCCGGTTTCGATCGAGCGCATACGGGCCATCTGCAAATGCTGGTCGAGCGCAATCGTGTCGCCGAACCACGCGAGGTTCGTCGAGTTCACGAGGATGCCCGCGGGCGCTTCCTGCTCGCGAATCGTGCGCGCGATTTCTTCGCCGAAGATATCTTCGTAGCAGATATCGACGGCAATCGGCTGGTTGTGCACGAAGAACGATTTCTGCACCGGCGGACCGCGTCCCAGGTCACCGAGTGGAATGCCCATGAGCGCCACGAACCAGTGGAAACCCGTCGGCACGAATTCGCCAAAGGGCACGAGGTGATGTTTGTCGTAGCGGTAAACATCTTTCTGATTCGGGGTGATGCCGAACAGGCTGTTCGTGTAATCGGTCGCGCGGCCTTCGGGCGAAACCGTCACGCCGATAGCGCCGAACAGAATGGACGAGTTGGTGGTATCGGAGAAATTGCGCAGTGCCAGCGCGAGGTCTTGCGGCACTTGCACGGCGAGAACGGGGAACGCGGTTTCGGGCGTCACGATCAGGTCAGCCGGTTTCTCGGTGATCAACTTCTTGTAAAGCTGCAGCGACTGGTTCACGCCTTCCTGCTCGAACTTCATTTCCTGCTTCACGTTGCCTTGCAAGAGCCGCACGGTCAGCGGCGCATTTGCGGGAAGCGTCCATTCGACCAGCGACAGCAACATGCCCGCCACGACCAGCACGATCGCCACGATAAACGGCGCGAACTTCGCGAGCGGCGTGTCGCCATGCCGAAACGTATAGAAGCCCTGCACAAGCAACGCGGCCACGAGCGCCAGCACCCAGCCAACGCCATACACGCCCGCGATAGCGCCATAGCTTGCCAGCGGACCGTCGACCTGGGCGTACCCGCTCGAAAGCCATGGGAAGCCGGTGAAGACCAGTCCGCGCAGCCATTCGCCGAGGGCCCAGGCACTGGCGAACGCGAATGCGCCGTGCCATGTGGGGACGAAGCGCGGTTCATCGGCGGCGGGGATTACAGAGCCGTTCTCTTCATACCGCGCCCGTCCCGCACAAAACGACCAAAGAACGCCTGCAAGGGCCGGGTAGATCGCGATGTACATGGAGAACAACACGACCGCTGCGGCCGCCAGCGGCGCCGCCATGCCGCCGAAATCGTGCATGCTGACGTAAAGCCACCAGACGCCGGTGACGAAATTGCCGAAACCAAACGCCCAGCCGGTCAGCGCCGCGCCTTTCCATCCGCTGGTACGGGTGAGCCACGCAAAGAACAACGTGAAGATCACGAGTTCGATCCAGCCGCCATGCGGCGTGGGCGCGAATGAAAGGGTGTTCGCGGCGCCCAGGATTGCCGCGACGAGGTAATGCCAAAGCGGCAGGGACTGGGCGCTATCAATCCGGTTACTGCGCCGGAAGGCAAAACGGGAATCGGCCATGGATTACGAAATCGACTGGAAAGTAGGGGATGACGCGGCGTGACCGTCGCGCGTCATGGTGTGACCGGCAGCATGAGCACGCGGCGTGAAACGGGATTCATGCACGCGTTCATGCTCGTTCTCAATCGCGGTCTTCGTCGCTGTCGCGGGAGCGGCCATCGAGCGCCGGGGTATTGACCGCGCGCCGCACTCGCAGCACGTGAATCTGGCGGGCGTCGCCGCGCAGGATCTCGAACACGAAGTCGTCGATCTTCACCTTCTCCCCACGATGCGGCACGCGGCCGAATCGATGCGTCACCAGCCCGCCGATTGTGTCGACTTCGTCGTCGGAATAATGCGTGCCGAACTCTTCGTTGAACTGTTCAATGCCCGTGAGCGCGCGCACACGATGCCGGCCGTCAGGCGTGGCAATGATGTTGCCGGCTTCTTCGTCGAAGTCGTATTCGTCTTCGATGTCGCCAACAATCTGTTCCAGCACGTCTTCGATCGTGATCAATCCGGCCACGCCGCCGTATTCATCCACCACGATTGCAATGTGATTCCGGTTCACGCGGAAATCGTGAAGCAGCACATTCAGGCGCTTTGATTCAGGAATGAAAACGGCGGGGCGCAGCATGCCGCGGACATCGAATTCTTCTTCGTGGTAATAGCGCAGCAAGTCTTTTGCAAGCAGCACGCCGATTACGTTGTCGCGATTGCTTTCAAATACCGGATAACGCGAGTGCGCTTTTTCCAGCATGAAAGGGATGAATTGCTCGGGCGTTTCAGCAATGTTGATGGCGTCCATCTGGGCACGCGGAATCATGATGTCGCGGGCGCAGAGTTCGGAAACCTGGAATACGCCTTCGATCATGGAGAGCGAATCCGCGTCGAGCAGATTGCGTTCGTGGGCGTCCTGGAGAACTTCCAGCAGTTCGTCGCGAGATTCCGGCTCGTGCGAGATGAAATCGGTCAGGCGCTCGAGCAGCGTGCGCTTTTCCGGTTTGTCGGCAGGTTTGTCGGTATATCGTCGACTGGGATAGGCGTCGTTCATAGTGGGGCGTGCGGAGTGTTCCGAACGCAAAATCACGGAAAGTTAAGAATACACCAAGGAAATTTCGCGCCAATTGATCCGGCGCGAACGCGTGCTACATCGTGTGCAAACATCGTAACTGATAAATATGGGCGCAGTATGTCGGACGCCTGACGTTAGCCAATCGGGCTATGTCCGCCGAAAAACTTTATTCCTGCGATGATTCCGCATCCTTGCATCGTTGCAAAAGCGACTCCAGCGCACGGTCTGGCATGCCGCATTCTCGCAGCGCGGCCACGGTGCGGCTGACGTAGTCGAGCGTGGTGCCGTATCGGCCGGTCGCGCAGCCAAAGACGCGGCGCACGATCGGGTCGCCGAGCTTGCCGGTGTAAGTGGGCGCTTCACGGCGCATGACGAATGCGAGTGCATCGACACGGCGGCCATCGATCAACGTGCATGGCAACCATGCGACGCGATACGAATTCATCGCCATTTCGCGCCGCCACAGCACTTCGAGGTGCTCGTCGGCGCCCTCGGCCGCAAGCCGGAACGCCATGCCGGAACAGGAACCGCCCCGATCCAGCGCGAGGACGAGGCCCGGCTGTTCGGGCGTGCCGCGATTCACGCGCGACCATAAATACAGGCCGCGATGATATCCGTGCACCTTGCTGCGCACCGCTTCCACGGCCGGCAACCCCGGATTCCAGATCAGCGAGCCATAACCGAACAGCCACAAATCCGTCTTGCGATCCCAGTGTGCGAACGCTTTTTCGCGCGATGCCAGCAGTTCCGCGTCGGTAAGCAGGCGCGATTCGGCAAACACCGGCGGGTAGTCGGCGTCAGGCAATCCAGGAAGGGGGAGAGGTATGTCGGTCAAGGCTTAATCAGGCGGCAACGGCAAATAGGGATCGGTGAAACCGAGCTTTTGCATGATGCCGGTTTCGATCGATTCCATTTCGTCCGCCTCGGCGGAATCTTCGTGATCGTATCCTTGAGCATGCAGCGTGCCGTGCACGATCAGATGCGCATAGTGCGCGGCGAGCGGTTTGTTCTGCTCGCGCGCTTCGCGTTCCACGACCGGGCAACACAGGATCAGGTCGCCCGAAACCGGATCGTCTTCCGATTCGGCATACGCAAAGGTCAGCACGTTCGTTGCGTAATCCTTGTTCCGATACGACCGGTTGAGGGTGCGGCCTTCATCGGTATCGACGAAACGCACCGTCAGTTCCGCGTCCGCGAAGAGCGACGCCTTGATCCAGTTGGCGACCGTGGCACGCGGCAAAAGCGCCTTGTGCTCCGGATACGCCTTCGCGGCGGCAAATTGCAGCGTCAATGCAAGTTTCGGCATGACTTTATTCGCTGCTTACTTTGCCGCGGCCGCGTCGGAATCGCGCTGCGACTGCGCGTCATACGCTTCCACAATGCGCGCGACCAGCGGGTGGCGCACCACGTCCACGCTGGTGAAACGCGTCATCGCAATGCCGCGCACGTCCGCCAGGACATGTTGCGCCTCGATCAAGCCGCTCTTGTGACCGCGCGGCAAGTCGACCTGCGTGGTGTCGCCGGTGACGACGGCCTTCGAGCCGAAGCCGATACGCGTCAGGAACATCTTCATCTGCTCGGGCGTGGTGTTCTGCGCCTCGTCCAGGATGATGAACGCGTGGTTAAGCGTCCGCCCGCGCATGTACGCGAGCGGCGCGATTTCGATCATCTGGCGCTCGAACATTTTTGCGGTTTTATCGAAGCCGAGGAGGTCGTAGAGCGCGTCGTACAACGGACGCAGATAGGGATCCACTTTCTGCGCGAGATCGCCCGGCAGGAAACCCAGACGCTCGCCAGCTTCCACCGCCGGGCGAGTCAGGACGATGCGCTTTACCTGATCGCGCTCGAGCGCATCGACCGCGCACGCCACCGCCAGATACGTCTTGCCCGTACCGGCCGGGCCGATGCCGAAAGTCACGTCGTGCGCGATGATCTGCTTCAGGTATTCGCGCTGCATGGGCGTGCGGCCGCGCAGGTCCGCACGCCGTGTGTAAAGCTTCGGGCCCGGATCTTCCTCGTCGCCCAGGTCGATGGTGACGCTGGGTTCATCGAACGGATGATCGGGGTCGCCGCGAAAACGCGGATCGACGGGATCGGAATTCAGATTGTTCGATGGCTTTGCGGCATTCAATCCCCGCCGCGCCGCATTGCGCGCCTCGACCAGCGCCAGTTGAATGTCGTCCACGGACAGCGAATCCTTCGCGCGATTGTAGAAATTCTCGAGCGCCGTGAGCGCCACTTTCGCGCCGCGTCCGCGGATCGTGATCTTGTGACCGCGGCGCGTGAGCGTCACGTCGAGCGCCTGCTCGATCTGCCGCAGGTTTTCGTCGAGCGGGCCACACAGGTTGGCGAGCCGCGCGTTGTCGTCGCGCGGTGCGGTGAATTCCATATGCTGCTGAGCGGTCTTCAAGGCGAGAGTCGGGGTCCTGTCGAAGCTTCAGTTTAGTGAGTCGTGGCCGGCGTCAAAATCAATTCGCCGCGCAACGAATGGGGGTATGCCACGTTGATTTCTACATCGACCATCTGGCCGATCAGCCGTTTGTGCGACGAAATCGGCACCGGGAAATTCACCACACGATTGTTTTCCGTGCGTCCGGCGAGTTCGCTCGGGTCCTTGCGCGACGGTCCTTCCACCAGAATACGCTGCACCGAGCCCAGCATGGAATTGCTGATTTTCGCGACGTTCGCCTCGATGGTCGCCTGCAGATGCTGCAAACGCTTGAGCTTCACTTCGCGCGGCGTGTCGTCGTGCAGGTTCGCGGCGGGCGTGCCGGGACGCGGGCTGTAGATGAACGAGAAACTCGTGTCGTAGCTCATTTCGTCGATGAGCTTCATCATCTTCTGGAAATCGTCCTTGGTCTCGCCGGGGAAACCGACGATCATGTCGGTAGACAGCGACAGATCCGGGCGGATCGCGCGCAGTTTGCGGATCACCGACTTGTATTCGAGCACCGTGTAGCCACGCTTCATGGCCATCAGGATGCGGTCGGAGCCGTGCTGCACGGGCAAGTGCAGGTGGCTCACGAGCTTGGGCACTTTCGCGTAAGTATCGATCAGCCGTTGCGTGAATTCCTTCGGATGCGACGTGGTGTAACGAATCCGTTCGATGCCCGGAATCTCTGCCACATATTCAATCAACGTGGCGAAGTCGGCAATATCAGTGGAGTGCTGCGTCACCGGCCCGCGATACGCATTCACGTTCTGCCCGAGCATGGTGACTTCGCGCACGCCCTGGTCGGCGAGTCCGGCGATTTCAGTCAGCACGTCGTCGAGCGGCCGGGAGACTTCTTCGCCGCGCGTGTACGGCACGACGCAATAGCTGCAGTACTTGCTGCACCCTTCCATGATCGATACAAACGCGCTCGGGCCATCCACGCGCGCCGGCGGCAAGTGATCGAACTTTTCGATTTCGGGAAACGAAATGTCGACTTGCGAGCGTCCGCTGGAACGGCGTTTCGCGATCATGTCCGGCAGCCGATGCAAGGTCTGCGGGCCAAACACCAAGTCCACGTAGGGCGCGCGGGAAACGATCGCCGCGCCTTCCTGGCTCGCCACGCATCCGCCCACGCCAATGATCAGGTTCGGATTCGCTTCCTTCAATTCACGCACGCGGCCGAGGTCAGAGAAGACCTTTTCCTGCGCTTTCTCACGCACGGAGCACGTGTTGAAGAGGATCACGTCCGCGTCTTCCGGCGTGTTTGTCTGGATGAGGCCATTGGCTGCGTTGAGGACGTCGACCATTTTGTCGGAGTCGTACTCGTTCATCTGGCAGCCGAATGTCTTTACATAAACTTTCTTGGTCATGAATTTCGCCGGTCGCAGTGATTAGTCTGGGGGCGCGGTGTTTGATGCGTTGAAGGGATTCTTTCACGTGTTTTAGCGCTGATTCAGACCTGTTCGGCCGAAATTCGCGCATCGTTTAGCCCATTATTATAGCGCCCGCTCGACTTCTCGCCCGGGCTGGCCGGGCGGGTAGGCCAGGTCGCCGAGCAATTCTTCCGTCGCGCGCGCGAAGCGTTCGGTGAGGAAATCCAGCAGAACGCGTACGCGCGGCGCCATGTACCGGTTCGCGTGGAACAGCGCATGGACCGCCGCCTCGTGCGAACACCAGTCGGCGAGCAGCATTTTTAGCGCGCCGGAGCGGACATCGGCGGCGATATCCCATATCGATTTGTGCGCGATGCCTTGCCCCGCCAGCGCCCACGCGCGGGACAAGGCGCCGTCGTTGGTTTCCCAAGCGTCGGCAAGCGGGATGATGTGGGAATACCGCTCGTCGCCGCGCACGAAGTTGATTTCGTTCAGCGTACCCGTCGATGTCACCAGCACCGAGAACGAATGCCCGGCGAGATCGGCGGGTGTTTTCGGCTCGCCGTGCTTCGCCAGATATTCCGGCGACGCGCACAGCACACGCCGGTTTGGCGCGAGGCGGCGCGCGACGAGGCTGGCATCGGGCGGAAGTCCGAAGCGGATCGCCAGGTCGATGTCCTCGCGCAACAGGTTCGACACCGAATCCGCCAGGGTCAGCGCGAAGCTGACGTCGGGGTGAATCCGGCTGAATTCGTCAAGCCAGTGGCAGAGCAGGTTACGACCGAAATCCGATGTTGCCGAGATCCGCACTTTGCCGCGCACGAGGTTCTGCCCGGCGTGCAGCGCGGCTTCGCCGTCTTCAATGGCCTGCAGCGCGATCCGGCAATGCCTGAGATAAAGCTGGCCTTCGTCGGTGAGGCGGAGCTGGCGCGTGGTGCGCTCGAACAATCGCGCCGTGAGGGATTTTTCCAGCTTGAGCAGGCGCGCGCTGGCGGCCGCCGGCGACAAACCCAGCTTCCTCCCCGCCGCCGACAAGCTGCCGAGCGCCGCGGCTTCAACGAACAGGCGCATATCACCGAGTCGATCCATCGTCACTCTCAATTGCAATTTGATAATGCTTCAAATGCTACGCCAATTATCAAAACCCTTCCTATAACGGAGAATTTGATGCATTGCAGCGTAGGAAGTCGATATGAAGCTGGATCACGCCACCATCGTCACGCCCGATTGCGAGCCCATGCGCCGTTTTTTCACCGACGTAGCCGGCATGACCATCGGCCCGCGTCCGCCGTTCGGCATTGGAGGTTGCTGGCTGTATCTGAACGGCACGCCGGTCGTGCATCTGGTCGAAAGCGGGTCGGTGCTTGCCGCGCCGGCCGGAGGGCGAGCGGCGACGCGTATTGACCACATTGCGCTGCGCGTAACCGATGAAGCCGAATGGCAAACCTTGCTCGCGCGTCTGCACGAGCATGCCGTGCCGTTTTCCGAAGCCGACGTGCCGGTTTCCCGCGAACGCCAGTTGTTCGTGCAGCTTGCGCCCGGCGTGGTCGTCGAATTTGTCGTCCAGCTTTCTTAATACCTAGGACCTTCCCATGCCTATCCCACTTCTAGCGCTTGCCATCAGCGCCTTTGCCATCGGCACGACCGAGTTCGTGATCATGGGCCTGCTGCCTGATGTGGCCCGCGATCTGGCTGTATCGATACCGTCTGCCGGCTTTCTCGTCACCGGCTACGCGCTTGGCGTGGCCGTCGGCGCGCCGCTGCTTGCCGTACTCACCGCAAAATTGCCGCGCAAACTTTCGCTGCAATTGCTGATGGGCGTATTTATCGTGGGCAACGTCTTGTGTGCCATGGCGCCCGGCTATTCGATGCTGATGGTGGCGCGCGTGGTGACATCGTTCGCGCACGGCTCGTTTTTCGGCATCGGCGCGGTGGTCGCGGCGTCGCTCGTTCCGGCTGAAAAGCGGGCAAGCGCGATTGCGCTGATGTTCACCGGGCTCACTCTGGCGAACGTGCTGGGCGTGCCGTTCGGGACGTTTGTCGGGCAGCAGTTCGGATGGCGCGCGACGTTCTGGGTGGTATCGGTGCTCGGGCTCGTGTCGCTGATCGGTGTGGCTGCGCTCGTTCCCAACAAACACGATTCAGGACCGTCGAACTTCGGCCACGAACTGCGCGTGCTGAAAGAGCCGCAAGTCTGGCTGGCACTGGCCATGACGGTGCTCGGCTTCGGCGGCGTCTTTGTGGTGTTCACCTACATTGCGCCGATCCTCGAGCAGGTCAGCGGCTTCGGGCCCCACGGCGTGACGCTCGTGCTGGTGCTGTTCGGCGTTGGACTCACGATCGGTAATACGATCGGCGGGAAGCTCGCCGACCGGGCGCTGATGCCGTCGCTGATGGGCATTCTTGTCGCGCTCGCCATCATCATGGCCGTGTTCGCAAAGACGAGTCACAACCAGATCCTCGCCGCGATCACGATTTTCATCTGGGGCATTGCCGCGTTTGCGACCGTGCCGCCGCTGCAAACGCGGGTGGTGGAGAAGGCGAAACACGCGCCGAACCTGGCATCGACGCTCAATATCGGTGCGTTCAATCTGGGTAACGCCGGCGGCGCGTGGCTCGGCGGCGTGGTGCTGCAGCAAGGTCATCCGCTGGATTCGCTGCCGTGGGTTGCGGCGGTAGTGGCGATCGTGGCGCTCGCCGTGACGTGGTATGCAGGCCGTCTCGATGGCCGTGGCCAGGCGCCCGCGCGCTTTGCCCCCGGAGACTGTCGCGGCTGAGACCATGCGCGACGCCAATGGCCTCGCGCTCAGTGCGCGCAATTGTTATCTGCGGCCGTCCGAGTGCGCCGAAGCACCGGAACCCGCCAGGACGCTTAATCGCGTGCGCGCCGCTGTGTTGTCAGGCAATCGCGACTTTGCGTCGATTAAAAAAGATGCGGTGCATACTCGGGCCAAGCGCGCTGGCAGCAGGATTACATTGCAAGAACCGGCTGCCACCGCTCCAAATCTTTCCTCACGCTTAGGACAGGTACGCTGCGTTCGCTACCGGATGACGTGATGTCCCATTCTGCGAGCAATGCAAACGGATTCAACACCAGACGGCCCTGTGCTGTGGTCGAGAGGCAAGCCAATGCCGATCGCTCGGTCGAGGCCCCGCTGGTGACTTCGGTCAGCACATGGCCGATCCCGCTGACTTATGCGCGTCGGTCTGCAGTGCGATGTTCCTTTCGCACGTGTGCGTGCGCGGAGCGACGTCCATATCTTCCGCGATCAGGGATTTCGTTAACTATTGTCAATGCTCAGGAATGCGTCGAATACCGTTTTATACTACTGATATCCGGGGCGCGGCTGGTCGTGTTTCGGCATGTCTGGCACGACGGCGTCCTTGTACACATTGCCTAGTACAACGAACGTTTTTTCAGGCCGGTCAGCGACCAACGCATTGACGCGCTTTAGTGAGATCGGGTCGTTTCGGGAACTGCGGGACTGAGATCGGACGCCTCATCGAATTTATGACGCGCGATACATTCCTTCTTCAAGATCAGAAAGAACTTCAGCACATGAACTTATCGACCGATAGGCCGCCTGAAAGGCAGATTATGCAAGTTGCCGAACCCTATACGTTGGTTCAAGCCAGGCATGGATGGATGCTCGCAAACCCCAGCGACTTCTACATCGGCAAAGCGATGCTCGAATACGGCGAGTATGCCGAGATCGAAGGGCAGTTTCTGAGCCAGTTGTTTGTTCGCCCGGGTGCTGTCGTCGAGGTTGGTGCCAATGTAGGCACGCATACCGTTGCGCTCGCCAGACAGGCGGCCCAACAACGACGTGAGATGTTCGCTTTCGAGCCGCAACCATTCATTTTCCAGAACTTGTGCGCCAATCTTGCACTTAATGGCATTACGAATGTACGCGCATGGCCCTGGGCGTGTGGGGCTAAAGCAGAGACCGTGTACTTTTCCTCGCCTGACTACAACGCACCGGGCAACTTCGGCGGCGTATCCATGCATGCAAGCCCGGCTAATCAGGACATTGCAATACCTTGTGTTCGTTTGGACGACGTACTTGCAGACCACCCAGTCGGCCTGATTAAAATCGACGTAGAGGGCTTTGAACTACATACGCTGCACGGGGCCGTTAATCTTCTGGCCGCATCGCGCCCTGTACTGTATCTGGAGAACGACCGGGATGATAAGTCGCAGGCGTTGATCGAATGGCTATGGAGCCAGGACTATCGGCTCTGGTGGCACATTCCGCAGCTGTTCAATCCAGCAAACTTCTTCGGCATCCAGGAAAATATCTACGGCAATGCCGCGTCCTTCAATATGCTTGCTCTACCACGAGAGGCCGATATACCCGTAATCGGTCTCCCGGAAGTCACCGACGCGACTTATCATCCGCATCAGGAAGGGGCGTCATGACAGACTCGAGGCTTTCTTGGCGTGCTCGGCGTTATCAGCTAGTGTGGTTCGTATCCAATGTTATCGGGCCGTCTCAAACAAACGTGTGCCCTTTTCTTTAATGTAGTCTCAAGCGCGCCGCTGTTGTTAGCTGTTGACAGGCCTTCACAGCTTTCGGACACAGGCAATGGGCCACCGAGATGATTATTTTGCACTCTTTTATCCGCAGCAGCGATGGGGTCTGCTGCGACGGCCTGGTCAAGGTTGAATCGGCGGCGATTTTGGTATGCGCCGGAAATAAATTTAATCCAAACATTCGAGAAGATCTCCGGTCAAATTCACGCCACCGGCGGGATATTGGCGCGACTAGGCAGAGGATCAATGCCGAAAGGACCAATTCCCCGATGGACGACCAGGTCGGTCAAGATACTGTTGCATTACTGCATTGTGGACCGGCCGATGCGCTCTGACATTCCCTGTGGGTCGATGTCATTGACCCGGCGACCTCAACCGATTAGCGTGTCGTGCGCGCCGCAATTCGTCACCAAGTAGCTGATTGCTGCAATCTGCGCTTCAACACGCTTTTCGACCGGGGTTTTATGGAAGACATCACGCTGAGCCAATGCCTGAGGGGCGCATGGCGCGACGCCGCGTTGTCCGTGCGGCGCATGCCCACGCTTTTCCTGCTGGCGTTCGTCCTCGTGCTCGGCACGGGCATCGCCGGATATCAGGAACAACTTTCAGCGCCGCCTTCGGCCAGTCCGCTTTCATCGATGACCGATGGCAGCGCCGTCCACGGCGCCGCGCTGGGTCATTCGCTCACATCGCTCGGACTCGCGTTCTTGCAGTCGCTCGTGATCGCGGTGCTGGCGGTTCAGGTGATTCGCTTCTCGATGACGCTGCACGCAAAGCCGGGTGGCAATGACGTGGAAGCACAGCCAAAACGCCTCTGGGACGCCGGTTTCCGCCGATATTTCCTGCTGTGCATCGCATTGGTCGCG
>NZ_CAXTGZ010000146.1:0-12263 GCF_964243625.1 uncultured Caballeronia sp. | reverse complement strand
GCGCTTGCTGCTCGCGCAATGCCTGCTCGGCGACCCGAAACTCCTTCTCCTCGATGAACCGCTGATCAGTCTCGATCCGCGTCACCAGACCGGCGTTGTCGATCTCGTGCGGCGCGTGCAGCGCGAGCTCGGGATTACCGTGCTGTTCTCGGCGCACGAACTCAATCCGCTGCTGAACTCCATTGACCGCGTGCTGTATCTCGGCAATGGCCGCGCGGCGCTCGGCACGATCGATGAAGTCATTACCAAGCCGGTTCTCTCGCAGCTTTATGGATCGCCGATCGACGTGATGCGCGTGAACGGCCGCATCTTCGTCATGGCCGGCGACGTGGAAGTCGACAAGCTCGATCACGCCCACGAAGATGGCCCCGACGGTCATTCGCATTCTCACGACCATGACCATGGTCACGATCACGGTCATCACCACTCCGGAACGCATTCCCACGATGTTTGAATACGAGTTCATGCGCAACGCCTTTGCAGCGTCGGGAATCGTCGCGATACTGGCGGGCATTGTCGGGTACTTTCTGGTGCTGCGCGGTCAGACGTTCGCGGGCCACGCCTTGTCGCACGTGGGTTTCACGGGCGCGACCGGCGCGGTGCTCGTGGGCGTTTCGCCGCTCTGGGGCATGATCGGCTTCACGCTCGTTGCGGGCGTCGGCATGGGCGCGCTGGGCGAAAAGCTCACGGGACGTGATGTTGCCATCGGCGTGATCCTGTCTTTATCGCTGGGATTCGGGTTGCTGTTCCTGCACTTCTTCACCGCGTATGCAAGCCAGGCAACCGCGCTGCTTTTTGGCAACGTGCTTGGGGTGAGTCACGAAACGCTTCTGGTACTGGTTGGACTCGCCGTGGTCAGTCTCGGCGCGTTGGCCGTGATCATGCGGCCGTTGTTGTTCGCGTCGCTGCAGCCGGAGCTGGCTGAGGCCAAAGGGGTATCGCTGCGGCTCGTGTCCGTGCTGTTCCTCGCGATCACGGCGCTGGCAGTGGCGGCATCGACGCAGATCGTAGGCGTGTTGCTCGTGTTCGCTTTGATGGTCGGACCGGCAGCGGCAGCGCAAAACGTGGCGACGCGGTTGTCGACCGGCGTGATGCTCGCGGCCGTTTTCGCGCTGGGACAGGCGTGGGTCGGGCTGACGCTGGCGTATTACACCGACTGGCCAACGAGCTTCTGGATCACGATGCTGTCGGCAGGGGTTTACGGGGTGAGTTTGTTGGGTCGAAAGTAGATCGCAATCACTGCGAGAACGAAAGCGCCCACGGCGCTCCCGTCCAACTTTGCCTCACGCGCACAACGTCCGCGCATGAAACGCCACATGCTCGCCGATAAGCGTCGAGATGAAGTAATACCCGTGGTCATACCCTTCATGCCGGCGCAGCGTCACCGTCTGCCCCGCCACCTTCGCGGCCGCCTCGAAAATCTCCGGATGCAGTTGCGTGGCGAGGAAATTATCGGCAAGACCCTGATCTATCAGGATCCCTGCATCGAACTTCGTCTTCGCGCTTTTCACCAGTTCGCTCGCGTCGTACTGCTTCCACGTTTCCCGATCATCACCCAGATAACCTGAAAACGCCTTCTCGCCCCACGGGCAATGCGAAGGCGCGGCAATCGGCGCGAACGCCGATACCGACTTGTAGATGTCCGGATTCCTCAGCGCCAGAACCAGCGCGCCGTGACCGCCCATCGAGTGGCCGAAGATACCCAGACGATCCTCGCGAACGGGCAACTCGGTCAGCACCGTGGTGCGCAACTCCTGCGTCACATACGAGTACATCCGATAATTGCGCGCCCAGGGTTCCTGCGTGGCATCGACGTAAAACCCCGCACCCACGCCGAAATCCCACGCCGCGCCTTCGTTCGGCACACCCGCGCCGCGCGGGCTGGTATCGGGCCCGATCAGCGCGATGCCATGCTCGCTCGCAAAACGCTGCGCGCCCGCCTTGATCGCAAACGTCTCCTCGGTACACGTGAGACCCGCGAGATAAAACAACGCGGGCACCTTGCCGTGTGCGGCTTGCGGCGGCAGGAAGACAGAGAATCGCATCGGCAAGCCGATGGTTTGCGAGTCGTGCTTATATGTCCGCTGCACGCCGCTAAAGCAGCGATGTTCTTCCACGAGTTCCAGCATCGTTGTCATCCTCAGTACAGAACCACCGAGCGGATCGACTCGCCCTTCTTCATCAGGTCGAAACCTTCGTTGATGCGCTCGAGCGGCAGTGTGTGCGTGATCAGGTCATCGATATTGATCTTGCCTTCCATATACCAGTCGACGATCTTCGGCACATCCGTGCGTCCGCGCGCGCCGCCGAACGCCGAGCCTTTCCATTCGCGGCCGGTCACGAGCTGGAACGGACGCGTCGAGATTTCCTCGCCCGCCGCTGCCACGCCGATGATGAACGACTGTCCCCAGCCCTTGTGCGTGCATTCGAGGGCCTGACGCATCACCTTCGTGTTGCCGATACATTCGAACGAATAATCCGCGCCGCCGTCGGTGAGTTGCACGATGTGATCGACCACGTTCGGCACTTCGTTCGGGTTGATGAAGTGCGTCATGCCAAACTTCTTCGCGAGTTCCACGCGACCCGGATTGATATCGACGCCAATGATCTTGTCGGCGCCCACCATCTTCGCGCCCTGGATCACATTCAAGCCGATACCGCCCAGACCGAACACGACCACATTCGCACCCGCTTCGACCTTCGCCGAATACACGACCGCGCCGACGCCCGTTGTCACGCCACAGCCGATGTAGCAGATCTTGTCGAACGGCGCATCTTCACGTACCTTCGCGACCGCGATTTCCGGCACGACGATGTAGTTCGAGAACGTCGATGTCCCCATGTAATGGAACAGCGGTTTCCCGCCGATGGAAAAACGCGACGTCGCGTCCGGCATCAACCCGCGGCCTTGCGTGGACCGAATGGCCTGGCACAAGTTGGTCTTGCGCGAGAGACAGAATTTGCACTGGCGGCATTCCGGCGTGTAGAGCGGAATGACGTGATCGCCCTTCTTCAAGGTGCCGACACCCGGACCTACATCCACGATCACGCCCGCGCCTTCATGCCCGAGGATCGCCGGAAAAATGCCTTCCGGGTCTGCGCCGGATAACGTGTAATAATCGGTGTGGCAAATGCCTGTTGCTTTCACTTCAATCAGCACTTCGCCGGCGCGCGGCCCTTCAAGATCCACTTCCTCGATGGTCAGCGGCTTTCCGGCTTCCCATGCAATGGCGGCTTTCGTCTTCATGTGTCCGACTCCTTTCGATAATCGATAATCGTTGATTCAGGGATTCTCAGGGCTGCGTTCAAACTACGTTCAGGACTTCGTAGCATGCGCCCATCGTGTGATAGTCGACCTTGCCCGCAGGGCTTTTCTCGTCGCTGTACTTGGTGTTGTCGCGCGCGAGGATCCGGTACCACGCGCCCCACTTATGGTCGACAAAGTGTTCCCAGCTATAAGCCCACAACCGGTCGTAATCATTCCAGTAACGGGTCGCGGCGGCGGCGTCGCCGTCACGCGCCGCGCGCTCGGCAAGCAACGCGGCTGTTGCCAGTGATTCGGCCTGGACCCAGAAATACTTGTCTTCGTCGTAGAACTTGCCTTCCACGTCGAAGCCATAAACCATGCCGCCATGCTCGTGGTCCCACGAGAGTTCGATGGCTTTGTCGAAGAGTTCACGCGCGCGCTTCACATGCCACGCTTCCGGACGATGCCGGTCGAGGATCAGCAAAAGCTTCGCCCATTCCGTCTGATGTCCCGGCTGGAATCCCCACGGACGGAAGATATTCGACTTGTCGCCCTTGTTGTAATCCCAGTCCACCGACCAGTCCGGCTTGTAGTGTTCCCAGACGAGCCCGCCGGCCAGCGCGGCCTGACGGTTGACCATGTTGTCTGCGAGCAGCGCGGCTCGGTCGAGGTAACGCACGTCCTTTGATGCTTCGAATGCGGCGAGCATCGCTTCGCAAGCGTGCATGTTGGCGTT
Organism: uncultured Caballeronia sp.; assembly: GCF_964243625.1. Taxonomy (NCBI): domain Bacteria; kingdom Pseudomonadati; phylum Pseudomonadota; class Betaproteobacteria; order Burkholderiales; family Burkholderiaceae; genus Caballeronia; species uncultured Caballeronia sp. The sequence goes on along the minus strand of NZ_CAXTGZ010000146.1, from coordinate 8,280 downwards.
CTGCCCGCGATAGTCCGACACCAACCAATCAGCGCTCGCTTCGTCCTTGTACAGGCCGTGTTCAGCGTCCCAGAAACGCGCTTCCATCAGGTCCCAAGTTTCTTCCAGATAGGCCCGCGCTTCTTCGAATCCGGCTTCGAGCGCCTTCGCATACGCGAGCACGACAAACGCGAGGCCGTAGCAATGATTGGTGCCATCGGTGACCTGTCGGCCATTGAGCGTCCATGCATAACCGCCCGTTGCCGGATTCCGATGAAACTCCCGCAAATATTCGATGCCATGACGCACGCCGCCGCGATATTCATCGAGGCCGAAATGCTTGTAGGCCATTGCGTAGGTGAAAACGAAACGCGTACTCGATACAAGGTGCCGCGTCTTGCGGTCATAGACGGCGCCGTTGTCCTTGTAAAAATGATAGAAACCGCCCGCCGGATCCATGCAATGCGGGTGATAAAACGTCATGGTCCGTAACGCATGGTCGAGCAGGAACTCGCGCGAGCGGAAGTCGGGGAAGGGAGTCTGGGGCTTGGCGGTATCGGACATTTGTATGAGGTCTGCTGATTCTTGAAAAGCTCGTGTTCGTGACTTTGTGTGTGCGGCGTTAGTTTAAGCGCAGGCGTAAAACCCGGTTTTGAAAGCGCCGGGAATGCATGAAAAGGCATGAAAAACCCAGTTGCGACGGGTTTACCCCGTGCCCTCGCCGCACCACCTAAAAACGGACTATGCGTCCCGGCCGATAACCATCATAACCACGCCTCGCATATAAGTGCCCACGTTCGCGCGACGCAAATCGTTCAACGCCCGCCAGCCAACGCTTCGCCGCGCCACGCGCAATGTTAAGCCACTCGGGCCATATCAGCCCGGCTAAGGGGGCCATACGCCAACGTCGACTTGTTCTTGTTTTTTAAGCCACTTACCTTGGATCGCTCAAACAAGACGTCCGGATGGCACGGCGATCAAACTGTATGGAGAGAGACAAAGACATGGCATCAAACCCGGTTCATCCGTGCGACGAACGCTTACCCGCCGCCCAGTTGCTTACATTGGGCATCCAGCATGTACTCGTGATGTATGCGGGCGCCGTCGCCGTACCGCTGATTCTCGGCGCGGCGCTCAAGTTGCCGAAGGACCAGATCGCGTTCCTGATCAGCGCCGATCTGTTCTCATGCGGCGTTGCGACGCTGATCCAGACGCTCGGCCTGTGGATCTTCGGCATCCGCTTGCCGGTCATCATGGGATGCACGTTCGCGGCCGTCGGTCCGATGGTCGCCATCGGCACGAATCCCGGGCTCGGCATTCTCGATATATTCGGCGCGACCATTGCGGCGGGGGTCATCGGGATATTTCTTGCACCGATGATCGGGAAGTTGCTGCGGTTTTTCCCGCCCGTCGTGGTCGGAACGGTGATCGCGGTGATCGGTTTATCGCTGATGGGCGTCGGGATCAACTGGGCAGCCGGCGGTGTGGGAAATCCCGAGTATGGCAATCCGGTGTATCTGCTGCTCGCGTTGGTCGTGCTCGTGCTGATTTTGTTGATCAACAAGTTCGGGCGCGGGTTTATCGCCAACATTTCGGTGCTGCTGGGAATCGTGGCGGGGTTTGCAATCGCGATGTCGCTCGGACGCGTCGACCTGAACGGCGTGACGAGCGCGCCGTGGGTCGGCATCGTGCTGCCGTTTCACTTTGGCTTGCCGCACTTCGACCCGCTGTCCATCGCGACGATGGTCATCGTCATGTTCGTCACGTTCATTGAATCGACGGGCATGTTCCTCGCCGTCGGCGACATGGTCGAGCGCCCTGTCGATCAGGATGCGCTGGTTCGCGGCCTGAGAGTCGATGGCCTTGGTACGTTGATCGGCGGACTTTTTAATTCGTTTCCGCATACATCGTTTTCGCAGAACGTCGGGCTGATCGGCGTGACCGGCGTGAAAAGCCGCTTTGTGTGCGCGACCGGGGGCGTAATTCTGGTGGCGCTCGGGCTCTTTCCGAAGATGGCGCAAGTGGTGGCGTCGGTGCCGCCGTTCGTGCTGGGCGGCGCGGGCATCGTCATGTTCGGGATGGTCGCGGCAAACGGCATCAAGGTGTTGTCGAAGGTCGACTTCGTGAAGAACCATCACAACTTGTTTATCGTGGCGGTGAGTATCGGGATGGGGCTTGTGCCGGTGGTTGCGCCTAAGTTCTTTTCGCAATTGCCGCACGCACTCGAGCCGATTCTGCACAGCGGGATCTTGCTGGCGTCGGTGTCGGCGGTGCTGCTCAATATCGTGTTCAACGGAGTGAAGAAGGAACGCGATGCGACGTGCGCGATCCGGCGAGCAGGGCATGATTTCGATGGGACGGCGAAGGCGGAACGGTGAGAAGCAGTCCGTGAGGCCGTCGAAAAATAAAAGCTGCTCGATGGTTCTTCGAGCAGCTTTCACGTTTATGGCTTTACTGCGGAATGCGACACAAGGCTGCAGCATACACCGCATTTCTCTCTCGTTTTCCGATAGCGATCACCACAACAGTAACCTTGAGATCAACCACTTGGTACACGAGCCGGTACCCGGAAGATGCCAATTTGATCTTGTAGCAATTGGGCATTGTGCTCAGCCGCGCAGACTCAACGTGAGGCTTGAAAAGCCGCTCCGCGAGTTTGCGCTTGAGCTGCTCACGCACGGTATTGTCGAGCTTGTCCCACTCCTTTTTCGCCGATACTAAAAATTCTAGTTCATAGATCTTCAAGTTTCACGCTCACAGCTTTCTCGCCGCGACGCGCCCTAACAATCTCAGCCAGTTCAATATCTTCGAGCCGCTCGCAGATTGCTTCCCATTCGTGCGCCGGGATCAGGTACGCGACAGGCTTGTTTCGATTTAATACAGCGACCGGCCCATCTGCTTGCTCAATTGCGGCCGACGGATTGACCTTGAGTTCGCTGATTCCGATCGAAGTACGTGCAAGGATTAGTTCCATATTGCCTCTGTAACGGCGCATTCGTGCGCCTTGTTCCTTTAGTCATGCAGTCGTTTTAGCACCACGACGTATGCTAACCAGACTAATATTAGGTCATTAAATTGGTCTTTGCAATGACCGATTCAAACCAAGGAACAAGAACGAGGTCGGTCTGCCACGGCCGTTTGCCGTAGCAGACTACCTGCCGCAATTCATCACTGAGCTTGTACAACATATTTCAACCCACGCGCCGCCCTCTGCGCGACATACAGCTCTACGAACCGCTTTTCACCGCAATGCAGGCACGCTTTCACCCCTCGCGTTCTCAACATTTCCTTTTCTATTGTTGAGTTTTGAGAACATGAAGCCGACCCGCAAAACAATCATATCTGCGTCCTTACCAGGTTATGTTGACATTTCGCATAACTATGTAAATTCGCGATGATTATGGCTAAGTCAAACCACGTGCTTCAATACATCAGAACGCTACGTGCCGCAGGAGATACGAACGGGTTGGTGAAAAAAAACCGCAGCCAAGGCTGCGGTTTTTTTTCACACGATCCAACTAACCCACTTATCCCGCCGACCCAACCGCCTTCCCTTCGGCATCAACTTGCGGCTTTGCAACCGGGACCAGATGCTGCACCGGCACCAGCTTCGCCGGTCCTGTGGAAACCGAACCCACGGTCGCACCCGAAGCAGCAGCCGGAGCCGCCGTCGCCGGCGTACCGATATCGCGGTAATCCGGAATCAGATCCGCCGGACGTGGCTGATCGCCTGCGTTCTCGATCCAGCCACCACCCAGCTCGCGATACAAATCCACAAGGTTGGTCGCGCGATCAAGCCGCGCCGATATCAGCAATTGCTGCGCGGTGTACAAATCATCTTGCGCCGTCAGCACCGAGAGATAGCTGTCCACGCCGTTGCGATAACGCAGGTCCGACAATTCCAGACGGCGTGACTGCGACTTCGTGAACGATTCGAGCGCTGTGATCTGCTGATCGTAAGTGCCGCGTGCCGCCAGACCGTCCGCCACTTCGCGGAATGCAGTTTGAATCGCCTTCTCGTAGTTCGCGATTTCGATGCGCTTCTGAATCTGCGCCACGTCGAGATTGGCGATGTTCGTGCCGCCCTCGAAGATCGGAATCGAAATCTGCGGCGCGAACGACCACGCCGCCGAACCCGGCTTGAACAATCCGCCCAGCGACGGCGACAAGGTCCCGAAACTTCCCGTCAGGGAGATTTTCGGGAAGAACGCTGCGCGCGCCGCGCCGATGTTCGCGTTAGCCGCGAGCAACGACTGCTCCGCCGACGCAATGTCCGGACGCCGCGTGAGCAGGTCGGACGGCAAGTCGGCCGGGATATCGGCGAGCAGGTTCTGGCTGTCGAGCGGCAAGCCAGGCGGCAGATCGGCGGGCAACGGCTCGCCTACCAGCAGCACCAGCGCATTCTCGGCCTGCGCCCGCAAACGCATTTGTGACTGCAGGTTGGCGGCAGCCTGTTGCTGAACGCCTTGAGCCTGGCGTACGTCGAGTTCGGAACCTACGCCGTTATCGAACTGCAGCTTCGTGATCCGATACGACTCGTCCGCCGTCTTCAACGTGTTGCGCGTGACGGTGAGCTGGTCGTCGGCCGAAAGCATGGTCAGGTACTGATCGGCGACTTGCGAGACGAGCGAAATTTCCGCCGCCTTGCGAGTCTCAGCCAGCGCGAAGTATTGCGCCAGGGCCTGATCCTTCAGGCTTTGAATCCGCCCGAAGAAGTCGATTTCCCACGATGCATTCACACCCACCGAATACTGGTTCGAAATGGTCTGGTTGAAGAACGACAAATCCTTCGGCGTGCGCTGCTTGGTTTGCGAGCCGACTGCATCGAGTGTCGGAAACAAACCGGCGCGTGTGATCTGGTACTGCGCGCGCGCCGAAGCGACGTTGAGCATGGACACGCGCAGATCACGGTTGTTCTTTAACGCAATTTCGACGATCCGCTGCAAGCGGGCATCGGCGAAAAAATCACGCCAGCCGATATCCACCGCCGGTTTTGCATTGGCCGTGCGGTTGCTTGCATCGCCCGAGGTGGCGGTCGGCTGCTTGTCGTAGACGCCGCCTTGCGGGAACGTCTGGTCGACTGGCGCCGCCGGGCGCACATACTTCGGCGCCATGGTGCAGCCAGCCGCGAAAAGCGCGACCGCTGCCGCTATCAAGGAGTGTTTTAGCATCTCAATTTCCTTCCTTGGCCGGAGCAGGCGTGCCACCGTGTTCGTGATGCGGCGTGCCCTTGTCATGGCTGATCTTGCTGATCACGACAAAGAACATCGGGATCATGAAAATCGCCAGGAAGGTTGCCGTCAACATCCCGCCGATCACGCCCGTACCGATCGCGTGCTGGCTTGCCGAACCCGCGCCGTTACTGATCGCGAGCGGCAGCACGCCGAGAATAAATGCGAGCGACGTCATCAGGATCGGGCGCAACCGCAAGCGCGCCGCTTCCATGGCCGCCTCGACCGTCGTTCGGCCCTGCGAGCGCAAGTCGCGTGCGAATTCCACGATCAAAATTGCGTTCTTCGCCGACAACCCCACCGTAGTCAACAAGCCGACCTGGAAGAACACATCGTTTTCCAGTCCGCGCAAGGTAGCCGCGAGCAACGCGCCCAGAATACCGAGCGGCACGACCATGATCACCGAGAACGGAATCGACCAGCTTTCATACAGCGCCGCGAGACACAAGAACACGACGAGAATCGAGATGCCGTAAAGAATCGGCGCCTGCGAACCCGACTGACGTTCCTGCAGCGACAAGCCCGTCCATTCGTAACCAATACCGGCCGGCAACTTCGCCGCGATGGCCTCGATCGCCGCCATGGCCTGACCCGTCGACTTGCCCGGACCCGCCGCACCCTGGATTTCCACCGCGGAAATACCGTTGTAGCGTTCGAGCTTCGGCGAACCGTAGATCCACTTGCCCGAGCCGAATGCACCGAACGGCACCATGCCACCGGAACTGTTGCGCACATACCAGTCGTTCAGGTCTTCCGGGTTCATGCGGAACGGCGCGTCGCCCTGGATGTATACCTTCTTGATCCGGTTATCGACGTCGAGGAAGTTGTTCACATACGCCGAACCCCACGCAATCGAGAACACATTGTCGATATCCGCCGGCGACACGCCCAGCGCACTCGCCTTCTCACGATCGATGTTCACCTTGAACTGCGGCGTATCGTTCAAGCCGTTCGGACGGACCTGCGCAAGCGTCGGGTCCTTCGCGGCCATGCCGAGCAACATGTTTCGCGCCTGGATCAGTGCGTCGTGACCGAGACCCGAACGATCCTCAAGCTCGAAGTCGAAGCCCGACGCCGTGCCGAGTTCAGGAATCGACGGCGGGTTCACCGGAATCACCATCGCGTCCTTGTACGACGAGAAGTGCCCGAACATGCGCCCGACCAGCGCGCCCACCTTCTGGTCCGCGTGCTGTCGTTGCGCGTAGTCCTTCATCCGCACGAACACGAGACCCGAGTTCTGGCCACGGCCGGCGAAGCTGAAACCGTTCACCGTAAATACGGCTTCGACGATGTCCTTCTGGTCTTTCAGCAGCCAGTCGGTGATATCGGCGAGAACCTTGGCCGTGCGTTCCTGCGTCGAACCTGCCGGCGCCTGGACGATCACGAACATGGTGCCCTGGTCTTCGTCAGGCAGGAACGACTTCGGCAGACGCACGAACAGGAAACCCACCGCCACGATCACCACGAGATAGATGATGAGCCAACGGCCCGAGCGCTTGATCACGTGCTCCACGCCGCTGTGATACTTGTCCTGGCTCTTCGTGAACATCCGGTTGAACCAGCCGAAGAAACCCTTCTTCTCGACGTGATGGTCCTTGTCGATAGGCTTCAGGATCGTCGCGCACAATGCCGGCGTCAGAATCAACGCGGTGAGCACGGACAAGATCATGGCCGCAACAATGGTCAGCGAAAACTGACGATAAATCGCGCCGACGGAACCGCCCGAGAACGCCACCGGCACGAACACCGCCGACAGCACGAGCGCCACGCCGACCAGTGCGCCAGTGATCTGGTCCATGGCCTTGCGGGTCGCCTCCTTCGGAGACAGTCCCTCCTCGGCCATCACCCGCTCGACGTTTTCCACCACCACGATGGCATCGTCCACCAGCAAGCCGATGGCGAGCACCAACCCGAACATGGAGAGCGTGTTGATCGAGAATCCGACCAGTCCCATGACCGCGAACGTGCCCAGCAGCACCACCGGCACGGCGATCGTCGGGATCAGCGTGGCGCGAAGGTTCTGCAGGAACAGGTACATGACCAGGAACACCAGCACGATACCTTCGATCAGCGTCTTGACCACTTCTTCAATGGACAGCTTCACGAACGGCGTGGTGTCGTACGGATACTTCACGACGAGACCCGGCGGGAAATACTTCGACAGATCGTCGATTTTCGCGCGCACCAGTTTTGCCGTATTCAGCGCGTTGGCGCCCGTGGCAAGCTGGATACCGAAGCCGGCGGTCGGCTGACCGTTGTACTTCGTGTCGAAGTTGTAGTTCTCGCCGCCCAGCTCGATGCGCGCGACGTCCTTGATGCGCACTTGCGAGCCATCCGCGTTGACCTTCAGCAGGATGTTGCCGAACTGCTCGGGCGTTTGCAGCAGCGTGGCTTCCGTAATGGTCGCCTGCAGCATTTGGCCCGGCACCGCCGGCGTGCCGCCGAGACCGCCGCCCGCAACCTGCACGTTCTGGTTGGATACGGCGTTTTTGACATCGATTGGTGTTAGCTGGAAGTTGTTGAGCTTGGTTGCGTCCAGCCATATTCGCATGGCGAACTGCGAGCCGAACAGCGTGACCGTACCCACCCCGTCGATACGACTGACCGGATCCTGGATCTTCGACGCCACATAGTTCGCCAGGTCGTAACGGCCCATGCTGCCGTCGGTCGACACGAACGCCATCACCACCAGGAAGCTGCTGCTCGACTTCGTCACTTTCGTGCCGAGCTGCTGTACGGCCTGCGGCAAGAGCGGCGTTGCGAGCTGCAACTTGTTCTGCACCTGAACCTGAGCAATGTCAGGGTTGGTGCCGGCGGCGAACGTCAGCGTGATGGTGGCCGTGCCGGAGTCATCGCTGGTCGACGACAGGTACAGCAAGTGATCGAGGCCGCTCATCTGCTGCTCGATCACCTGCGTCACCGTGTTTTCGACCGTGATAGCCGAAGCACCCGGATACGTGGCGCTGATCTGAATGGCCGGCGGCGCGATGGTCGGATACTGCGCGACCGGCAACGTGAAGATCGACGCGATCCCCGACAGCATCAGAATAATGGCGATCACCCACGCAAA
>NZ_CAXTGZ010000145.1:0-12359 GCF_964243625.1 uncultured Caballeronia sp. | reverse complement strand
AATCGGCATGACAGACCCAACGTTGCTGTGGCCGAATTTTTGAAGGACACCATGAAAAAGATTGCCTGCGCTCTCGCGCTTCCCTTGTTTTTGCTCCAGGCCTGCGGCCAGTTTCATAATGCCGACGCCGGACAACCCGAAGTCGAAACCGCCACGAACGCATCGGTCACGAGCATCGTCCAGTGCCTGACGGACGAGGCGCAAAAGCACGATGCGAAGTTCAAGAAAACACCGATTCCGCAAGGCACGATGCTCGAATTCGGCGATTCCAATGTGATCAAGGTTCGCTTCGACAACGGCGAGACTTCGTACCGGTTTTATCCGGGCGAACGGCATGTGTCGAACTTGTGGCTCGAAGGCGCGAGCAAGAAATGCGCGCCCGGAACCAACGGTTCCTGATGAGTTCGCCTTTCAAAGCCGGACAGCTAGTCAGACGAGCCGATCGTGCGGTCCACTAAAGCCATTAACGCCGTTGAACGGCTCAAGACACGCTCGGGCAATCCTCAGTACGCCGCGATCAGCCTGAGCGGCGGCCTTTTCTATCTCGTCGACCGCGCGCTCGCCGGCGAGCAAAAACTGTCCTCACCCCTGCCGCTCGACGATTTTGTAGCGTTCGTGAACGCGCTCAAGCCGGAAAAACCACGACGCGTGAGCAAGCTCGACCTTGCGATGGACGAGCAGATCAAACGCAGCGGCAAGCCACGCGACCCAAGCACCGGGTAATCCTTACTACGCAAGCGTAGCATCACGGATACCCTTTACCGCGAAAACGTTTGCGTATTTCATCCGTAAAATTCCCGTGTTCCCCTGCGCACCCACCAGCGCGCCCAATGTGCGATTCCAGACAGTGCATGGCCGCCACACCGGGCGAGTATGCATCGACGGTCGCATCAAACCGGGGCCGCCCGACGCGCAGATAAGCGCGCAGGCGAAGGGGAAAAAAAGCCGGACGACGCACGACGGGCCTTGTCATCGAAACAGGTGGCAGCGCTCGCGGCAGTACGCCGGCAAAAACGGTGGCGCAGATGAAAAACAAACAGGGTGCAACATCTGGGGGCTTGAAAACATCGTCGCATGCGGACGCGGAACTCCAGCACATTGAACGCGCAATCGGCCAGTTGCGCGCAATGAGCCAGAAGCCGACAGGCGCGATGAATGTGGACTACTGGCGTGAACGGCTTGCTGCGGTAGGCGGTGAACACGTGCTCGTGCCGGCTCAGCGGCAACGTATCGATGCATTGCGCAAGGTTCTCGATTCGTTTTCACAGCCGCCCGGCGGTCCGGTATCCGGGGGCAAGAGATCGACCAACAGGCTTTGGGCGAAAGCGGCGTAATCACGACGCTTTCGCCATTGCGCGCAATGAGTGCGCTTTCGTTGGTCATATGTTGTTGCTTGCGAACAGCGTGCCCTGGAGGCGTGCCGCTCGCAAGCAGGCAGAAGCATCAGTCGATCTCGGGCGCAATCGCCGCGTGATTGACGATCGCCACGAGCGAGATCCCGCCGATCATATTGCCGATGAACGTCGGCAACAGGAATACGAGCAGGTAATCGCGAATGGTCGCGGCGCCCGTCATGACCGCGTACGACGTTTCCACGGACCCCGCGATCACATGCGACAGCTTGCTCACGGCGACCGTGTAGGTGATCAGCAGGATTGTCAGGAAACGGGCGGAGCGCGCGCTCGGCAGCAGCCATACCATCAGCGCGATCAGCCATCCTGCGAAGATCGCGCGGACTACGGTCACGCCGAAGCTGCCGGAGATCGGTAACTGCGCAAGCTTGCCGAGCGACCCGACGACATCGTCAGAGAACACACCGTGGATCTGCAGGATCGCGGCGAAGATGATCGTCCCGATCAGGTTGAACGACAGCACGATCGCCCATAGCCGGAACGTCTTCAACAAGGTCTTCAGATCGCGGCGCGTGAGCACGGGCAATACGGCGCTCAGGGTGCTTTCGGTGAACAATTGCTGGCGTCCGAGAATCACGATCACGAATCCGATCGTGTATCCAAACGATGCCACCAGATCGCGCCAAGGCTCATCGGGTAACGCGCTTAAAAGCGTGGCCTGCGTGAGAAACGAAAATCCTATCGATAACCCCGCCGCCAGCGCCGACCACGCCAGCGCGAAGAAGGTACGGTCCATCGAATTCTCGCCTTCCTCGCGAACGATCTCGTGGATCACGAGCGCGTGCGGGGACGAATGTTCGGCGGCCTGTTCCTTTTCGTCGCTGTCGAGATGGGGAGAGTTCGACCCTGCTTCCTGATTCTTTTGTTCTGCTTCCTGCTTTTGCGGCATCGCGCGCTCCCTGCAGCGGTCGCCGAGCCATGGCCGACGTCGCGCTGTCTTGTCTTGGCCAAGTCCGGACGAACGAGCCACCCCGACCATGGTTGGGGTTGCATCGCAGGAGCAGGAAAGATGCCTACTAAATCCTTACACCGTCTGAAATGTGGAGTGCGTCAACACCGTGATAAACAGATTCATCGCATGGGAACAAGCTTAGCGGAATCGCTTGGTTTGGCCGGCGGCGACGCGACGCTAAGATCGTGGCTCGATCCGTCACCGAATTCCCATGAGTATTTACATCGACGACGCCCAACGCCGCACCATCCATCAGCTTCGCGCTTCATGGCGCTGGCGCAGCGAATGGCCCACGTGGCTCCTGATCGTGGCCCTGTATGGCGGATGGTTCGGCACGGCGCTCAATGCACGCGCCCTTGGCGTGCCGCTCGCCGTCGGGATCCTTGCGGTGCTTTCCTGCCTATATCTTTCGTTGCAGCACGAATTGCTGCACGGCCATCCGACCCGCTTTCCGTTGCTCAACGCGTTGTTCGGCATTGCGCCGCTCGCGGTGTGGTTTCCGTTCGCGGTGTACCGCGAGTCGCATCTGTGCCATCACGACGACGTTCATCTCACAGATCCCGATCTGGATCCGGAAACCTATTTTGTATCGGCGGAACGCTGGCGCGGCGCGGGGTTCGTCGTGCGTGGCCTGCTCACGTTTCGCAACACGTTCGTTGGACGCATTGTGCTCGCGCCCTGGTTTTCGATTGCATCGACGCTCGGTTCGGCAATGGTCGCAATTGCGCGCGGCAACGCCCGGATGGCTGGCGCATGGGCGCTCCATCTCGTGATGCTCGGTCTGCTTGTCACGTGGCTCGATCGTTATTGCGGCATCAGTCCTCTCGTTTTCGTTTTCGGCGTGGGATACCCGGCGCTGGCCCTGAGCGCAATCCGCTCATTCCAGGAACACCGCGCAGCCGATAACATCAGTGAACGCACCGTCATCAACGAAGCATCGTGGTTCTGGCGGCTGCTGTTCCTGAACAACAACTTCCACTCGGTCCATCATGATCTGCCGGGCGCGCCGTGGTTCGCGTTATCGGCGATCTATCATGACGAACGCGATGCTTACTTGCAGCGAAACGGCGGCTTTATCGTGCGGGGTTATCAGGAATGGATGGTCCGGCACGGCGTAAAACCGGTGGCACCGGCGCTGCATCCGCTGCACGCCCGCGCCGATCAGATCGCGCTCGCCGAACTCGAAGCTGCCAAGGACGCAAAGTCCGGAGTCGCGCAAGCCGTATAAGGGACAACGAACCTGCATGAAATGGCTTGCGGCTTTACCGATGTACAACATCACACCAACGCTCGCCGGCGACTGGCGCGTGCTGCTGGAACACGCACGCGGTCAACTGCGGCCGTGGCTTGACGCTCGCGGCGATACGCTGGAGCTGGTCGATCCCGACACATCGCTGACCGAATTCTGGCTGCGCGACGACGTGCTCCTTACCCAGACCTGCGGTTATCCGCTGATGCACGCGCTTGACGGCCGCGTGCAGCTAGTCGCGACCCCGATTTTTTCCATCGATGGCTGCGCGAACGGGGATTATCGAAGCGTGCTGGTCGCGCGCAAGGCGGCGAGCGTGACATCGCTCGAATCCAGTCGAGGCCTGCGCGCCGCCTATAACAGCGACGACTCCAACAGCGGCATGAACCTGCTGCGCCACGCCGTTGCGCCATTCGCGAATGGCCATGCGTTCTTCTCGTCGCTGGTCGAAACTGGAGGGCATCTGGCGTCGCTCAAAGCGCTTGCCGACGATCGCGCCGACATTGCCGCCATCGACTGCGTGACCTTCGCCTTCGTGCGCGAACATCTTCCAGCACTCGCCGATGGCGTCATCGAGATTGGCGTGACGGCCTCGTCGCCGGGCTTGCCGCTGATTGCGTCGAAGAGGATTCCGGCGGATGGAATCGATGCGCTTCGAACCGCTCTTTCCCGCGCCCTCACCCAGGATGCACCGCTGGCAACGCGCCTCAAGCTCGCCGGCTTCGCGCAGCGCCTGTTGAGCGATTATTCGGCGATCATCGATCTCGAATCCGACGCCGCGAGGCGCGGCTACCCTCGCCTCGCCTGAGGGCGGTCACGGCAGACTTTCAAGACTTTCGGCACAATCGGCATTTAGCCACGCGTTTGCGGTGCGCGTTCACGGCGTGTTTTCGTCCGCCGCACGCACAGCCGCCCGCTCGAAGTCACGGAAGCCGCAATGATCCCCTTTTCAGTTCTCGACCTCTCCCCGATCCCCGTCGGATCGACCGCTGCCGACGCGTTTCAACATTCACGCGAGCTCGCCCAGCACGCCGAAAAACTCGGCTACCTGCGCTTCTGGCTGGCCGAACATCACAACATGACGGGCATCGCGAGCGCCGCGACATCGGTTGTGATCGGACACGTTGCCGCAGGCACCAGCACGATTCGCGTCGGCTCCGGCGGCGTCATGCTGCCGAACCACGCGCCGCTCGTGATCGCGGAGCAGTTCGGCACGCTCGCGTCGCTGTTCCCGGGGCGCATCGACCTGGGACTCGGCCGCGCGCCCGGCACCGACCAGACGACGGCTCGCGCGCTGCGTCGCGACCTGCACGGCAGCGCCGACAGTTTTCCCGACGATGTGGTCGAGCTGCAGCGCTATTTCGCCGAACCGGTCGAAGGCCAGCGCGTACGCGCGGTGCCGGGCGCGGGGCTGGAAGTGCCGATCTGGCTGCTGGGTTCATCCACGTTCAGCGCGCAGCTCGCCGCCGCGCTCGGGCTGCCGTTTGCATTCGCCTCGCATTTCGCGCCGGATTACCTGCTGACAGCACTGCAGGTCTACCGGTCGCAATTCCGCCCATCGAAGCAACTGGATCGTCCTTACGCAATGGTCGGCGTCAACGTCTTCGCCGCCGATACCACCGCCGAGGCGGAGTTCCTGTTCACATCGTTGCAGCAGCAGTTCATCAACCTGCGCCGCGGCACGCCGGGTCAGTTGCCCCCGCCCGTGAAGCAGATTCCGTGGAACGACGGAGAACGCGCGGGCGTCGATCATTCACTGGCATGTTCGGTAATCGGCGACCAGCGGGAAGTGGAAGCAGGACTGGCGTCGCTGATTGAACAGACGCAGCCCGACGAACTGATGGTCACCGCGCAAATCTACGATCAGGCTGCGCGGCTGCGCTCGTTCGAAATCACGGCGCAGGCACGCGCCGCATTGTCATCGTAAAGCATCACTTCGGGCTGCGTTCTTTCAGGATGGAACGCGGCGCAGCGAACCCGCGTTCAATACTGGACGGGTATCGTTTTGACAAGCAATAATAAGGTCAGTGACCTCACGACCCGGCGCGCAATGCCCGTTTTTAGTGCCTGACGCGTTGACGAAGGGTCTCGACAACAAGCTGTCGGATTATTGGAAGGGAGAGAGAGAATGGCCAGAAGTCCCGCCACAGGATCCATGACCTTGCTGACGGAGCGTGATGAGGCAACCGGTCAGGAAGTGCGTACGTTGCGTCTCGAGCCGGCTGCGGATGGCAAGGCTGTTCTACTGATTGAAGTCGACGAACGGAAGGCAGGCATTCATCGTGAAGTGCGTTATGAAATCACGCCGGCGGAACTGATTGCTGCAATTCGCGCGCATGGCGCGGAACTGCCAGGCGAGCAACATAATCGCTAAAATGATTTAGGCATACAATAGCGGCATTCGGCGCTATCATTTCCTCGTGGCGCCCGCGGGTGTCGGGACAAATTGTTAAATGCGCGGCTGGGTCGAAGGTGTTTCTGAAACAAGACCAGCCGCCAGTCGTGCACCGATCTGGTCGTGAGCTTTCAGCCGCTGAATCGGCAACTCATCGCTTTGCACCGATCTCAACCACAGTAACCAGTTTGTAGAACCGCATTCGCAGCAACCCATTATTGGTTGTTGCGAGTAAGGCGGCGATTTGCGGTATTACACTAATTGACGCGTGCCATTCAGCGCGCCACGATTTTAGTCAACCCACTTATTCCTCGAGCCGCCCCGGTCCGCGCGGGCAGATGGCTCGCCTTCAAGAAAGTAAAAGCTGAATCAGGACAGCCGTGGACGAAAGAAAGCGAGACAGCATCATTGCCTATTTGCGCAGCCGAATGGCTGAGTTTGGCATTTCCGAAACAGCACTGGCCGAAGCATTGGCCGAAGCGCAGGCTTCTGTTACTCCTCCCCCATTGACGAAGAGTTCGAGCGCCACAAAGCGCGCGCTACCTTCCATGCCTCAAATGCCTGAGAACGCCAACGGCGCTACGCCGGTATTCAGGAATGCAAGCGGCGACACGTGGGACGGAGAAGGTGAAATGCCAGAGTGGCTCAAACGCGCCGTGCATGCCGGGCAAGATATAGAGTTCTACAGGGTTTGAAGTCGCTGGCTCAGTCGCTGACTCAGTCGCTGGATTAGTCGCTTCGGGACTGCGAGCTTCAGGCGTGTCAGGCTGCAACCTGCAGACTGACCAGGGACGGCGTTGCCTTGTCCCGGGTGGAACCATCTACCTTCATTACACCGTCTGAAACGCCCCGAAGGGCGTTTGCAGCGGCTATTGCCAAACGCTCTAGAAGTTGAAGTTATCGATATTCGATGAATCGAACGTCGTTGGCGGTCCGAGTACGACCTCACCGCTCTTGCCTACCGTGCGCTTGCCGAGCTTGCCCGCTTCGAAGCTGTCGCCTTCCTTCCCGGTGATCGTGCCCGACGCGAGGTTGGCTGCCGCGTACGCCGCGAGATAACCGAGTTGACCCGGGTCCCACAACTGGAACGCCGTGACGGTGCCGTTCTTCACGAACGCGCGCATCTGGTTCGGTGTGCCGAGGCCCGTGACCATCACTTTGCCTTTGGCCGGCGACGTCGAGATATAACGCGCCGCTGCCGCGATACCCACAGTGGTCGGCGAAATGATGCCCTTAAGGTTCGGATATGCCTGCAGCAAGCCCTGCGTTTCGACGAACGATTTCTGGTCGTCGTCATTGCCGTAGGCGATCTTCACGAGCTTCAGCTTCGCGTACTCAGGCTTCTTCAACTCCTCCTGCATGTACTTGATCCAGGTGTTCTGGTTGGTCGCGTTCGGCGTGGCCGAGAGAATCGCGAACTCGCCCTCGCCGCCTACCAGTTTCGACAATAGCTGGATCTGTCCACGGCCGATCGCTTCCGAGTTCGCCTGGTTCACGAAGATCTGGCGGCCGTCGGGCGCGGTATCGGAGTCGAACGTCACGACCTTGATGCCTTGCGCCATCGCTTTTTTCAGGTACGGAACGACTGCGTTCGCATCGTTGGCGGCCACCACGATCGCGTTCTGGCGTTGCGTGATCAGCGTGTTGATGTATTGCACCTGCGACGACGCGCCCGCATCCGATGGTCCGACCACCTTGCCCTGCCCGCCCATCTCCTTGATGGCGGCAAGGCCGCCTTCATCGGCGATCACCTCATACGGGTTGTTGATCTGCTTCGGCAAGAAGGCGATCTTCAGGTCCTTCTTCAGATCAGCGGCGGCCGCACTGATCGGCACTGTGGCCGCCGCGGAGATCGCGATCAGTGCGGCGCATAGCACCGGACCGCGAAGTGAGTGAAAGGGTTTGAACATGCTTGTGTCTCCTGATGTCGCGCGCTGCTCCGTTTTTTTGGAGTCTTCACGCTGGTTTTAAAAAGCCAACTTTCATCAAAGCGTCTGCGTCATCAGGCGCTTTTCGCGCATGACACGCCAACGTGCAACAAGATTCGGGATCAACACCGACGACAGCAACAGGCCGCCGGTCACAATGGTCAGCGTTTCGCTGGAGACGTCGGACAAAGTCAGCGCATTGCGCAGCACACCAATGATCAGCAACGACAACAGCACGCCGATCATCGATCCTCTTCCGCCGAAAATACTCACGCCGCCGAACAGCACGGCCGCGATCACGGACAACTCGAAGCCTTCGCCGTTGTCGCCGCGCGCGCTCGTGAAACGCAGCGTGTAGACAATCCCGGCGAGCGCGCTCATCGCGCCAGAGAGCATGAACAGCTTGATCTTGCTACGGGCTACATCGATGCCGGAGAATTGCGCCGCAACCGGGTTTGCGCCTATCGCGTAGAGGCCGCGGCCGAAAGGCGTGGCCTGCAAAAGCACGGTAAAAACGATCGCTCCGATGATCACGAGCACGAAAGGCATCGGCAGGAAAGCGGCAATGGTGTCGATGCCGAACGACGTGTAAGAGGCAGGGAAATCGGCCACAGCCTGATCGCCGAGCAGCACGTACGCAAGCCCGCGAAAGAGCGCCAGCGTGCCGATGGTGACCGCAAGCGAAGGCAGGTTGAAGCGCACGATCACGAGGCCGTTGAAGAGCCCGGCGAGCGTCCCGGCAACCATTACGATGGCAATCACGAGCGGCATCGGCAGGCCCATGTGCCAGAGCACGCCCATCAGTGCGCTCGATGCGCCGAGCACCGACGCCACCGACAAATCGATCTCGGCCGCAACAATGATCAGCGTCATCGGCAAGGCGATCAGCGCGATCTCGGTGAAGTCGGCGAGCATGTTGGAGAGATTGGCGCTCGATAAAAACTCGGGCGACAACACGCGGCCCAGGACCAGCGCGAGCACGAGGACCGCAACGAGCATGGTCTCCCACGAGAGATGGCGCCGCTTGGTCAGCGCGAGTGCGGAATCGGGTTTAGCCATGATCGCGTTTCCTCATCATGCGCCGTGCGACGGAACGCGCCAGCATTGTGTCGAGCGCGATCGCAGCAACGATCAGCGCGCCTTGAATTGCTTGTTGCCAGAACGGCGACACGCGTAGCACCACGAGCGCGATATTGATCACGCCCAGCACGAGCGCGCCGAGGGTCGCGCCCATGATCGTGCCCACGCCGCCCGTGATCGCGACGCTGCCGACGACCGCCGCAGCCACGACCTGCAACTCGATGCCTTTCGCCGTGCTGGCATCGACGGTGCCGAAACGGGCGAGCCACAAAACCCCTGCCAGACCCGCAATCGCGCCCGACAACAGGAAGCCGATCATCACGCGGCGCTCGACCTGGATGCCCGCGAGACGCGCGGCCTCGGGGTTGGAGCCGATCGCGTAATGCTCGCGGCCACCGCGATATTGCTTGAGGTAGATGCCGATCACGACCAGCACCACCACTGCGATCAGCACGAGATTCGGAATGCCCAGCAGCGTGCCCGTGGCGATGCGCGAGAAGGCATCGGGCAGGCTCGTTGCGTTGATCTGGCCGCCGTGGACCCACGCGTAATCGGCACCCCGTACGATGTACAACGTGGACAGCGTCGCGACCAGAGACGGCACGCGCCCAAACGTCACGAGCGTGCCGTTCACCGCGCCGATCAGGAAGCCGATCGCGATCCCTGCAAGCATCGCGAGGATGATGGGCATATGCGGGAACATCACATAAAGCGCGCCGACGGAATATGCGCTCACGCCAACCACCGACGCCACCGACAAATCGATGTGCCGCATCAGCATCACGACCGTCATGCCGGCGGTCAGCAAGCCGATGATCGATACGTTGAGCAATACGTCGCGCAGGTTCTGCAGATTGAGGAACTCAGGTTTGACTGCTGCGGTGGCCGCTATCAACGCAATCAGCACAACAAACAGCGTCGCCTCGCGGCTGCGAACGAGTTCCGCGAGCACGTTGCGGCGCTTCGGTTTGGGTGCGTGCACGGCCGGCATCGCGGGAGAATGTCGGGTCATCATGCGGCCTTCCCTAGCGTCGATGGCGAAGCGCCGAGCGCCGCGCTCATCACGCGTTCTTCGTTGGCATCGGCGCGTGGAATGTCGGCGCTGATCCGGCCTTCGTGCATCACCAGGATGCGGTCGGCCATGCCGAGGACTTCCGGCAACTCGCTGGAAATCATCAGGACCGCCATGCCTTCACGGACCAGATCGGCAAGGGTCTTATAGACTTCGGCTTTTGCACCGACGTCGATACCGCGCGTCGGTTCATCGATGATCAGCACTTTAGGGCCTGTGGCAAGCCACTTTCCGAGCACGACCTTTTGTTGATTGCCGCCCGAGAGCGTGCCGACGGGCGCATCCAGATCGCTCGCCTTCAGACGCAGGCGCTTGCCCCAATCGGAGGCGAGATTGGTCTCGCTACGCGCCGAGATCAGCCCGTGCTTGACGAGCCGGCCAAGTACAGTGAGCGACGCATTGCGCGCAATGCTCAGCTCCAGCGCCAGGCCTTGCGCGCGTCGGTCTTCAGGAACAAGCGCAAGTCCTGCGCGAACCGCGGCTTGCGGACGGCCGAGTTGCAGCGCCTTGCCCGCGATCTTTACTTCACCCGCATCCACCGGATCGATACCGAAGATTGCCCGCGCGACTTCGCTGCGCCCCGCGCCGACCAGTCCCGCTAAAGCGACGATCTCGCCCGCGTGGACATCGAAGGAAATATTCTTGAAAACACCGTCGCGCGTGAGGCCTCGCACCGAAAGACGCACCTCGCCCGGCGGTACATCGGCTTTAGGATAGAACGTATCGAGATCGCGTCCAACCATCTTGCTCACGATGGAATCGATGGTCATGTCGGTGGTCATCGAGTCGAAAACCTTCATGCCGTCGCGCATGATGGTCAGGCGCTGCGTCAGCGCAAAGACTTCATCGAGCCGATGCGTGATGAACAAGATGGCGGCATCGCGTTCACGCAATGCACGCACGATTGCAAACAGGCGCTCGACTTCCGTCAACGACAACGCCGCGGTGGGTTCGTCCATGATGAGCACGTTTGCATTGAGCGACAGCGCCTTGGCGATCTCGACCACTTGCTGGTCAGCGATCGACAAACCGCGCACCAGACGTTCAGCACGCAGATTGACGCCCAGCGATTGCAGCAGTGCATCGACTTCGCGATTCATCTCGTCGTAACGAATCCGTCCAATGCGATCGCGCGGTTGACGCCCCATGTAGATGTTTTCGGCGATCGAAAGGTCCGCGAACAGCGTGGGTTCCTGGTAGATCACGGCAAGGCCTGCGTCGCGTGCTTCAGCGGGATTCGCGAACGTGCGCGCCACGCCGTCGACGAGCAATTCGCCCGAGTCCGGCTGATAAACGCCCGCAAGCAACTTGACCAGCGTCGACTTGCCCGCGCCGTTTTCGCCAAGCAGCGCGTGCACTTCTCCTGGCCATAACGCGAGGCTGCCGTCGCCGAGCGCGCGCACGCGCCCGAACGACTTGCTCGCGTGCCTCAACTCCAGCCGAGGCGTTTGATTCGTGCTCATGCCTGTCTCCTTCAGATGCGATAGATTCGCTCTGCGTTGCTTTTGAAGAGCGCATCTTTTTCTGTATCGCTGAAATGCTTCACGATAGACGCATACGCCTTCCACAGTCCTTCATACGTGGCGAACAACCGGTCCACCGGAAAGTTCGATGCGAACATCGACCGGTCGCAACCGAATGTATCGATGGTTTCGAGCACGTAGGGACGAAAGCTTTCGACGGTCCATTCGTGATCGAACATTGCAAGGCCGCTGACTTTTACCGCTACATTCGGGCGTGCTGCCAACGCTTTCATGCCGTCACGCCATTCGGCCTTGCCTTCGGCGGAATCACGATCCACGCACATGCCCGCATGGTTCACGATGAACTGCGTATCGGGATGCTCTTGCGCCAGCTGAGCCGCTTCATGCATCTGCGACGGGTAGAGCTGCAGATCGAAGGACAGCGAATACTGCTTCAACAGCGCGAAATTCCTGCGCCATTGCGCATCACGCATGAAGTGCCGGCTTACGTAGTTGTAGAGCGGGTTCGAATGCACGTTCAATATCTGGCGAATGCCGCGCGTGTTCTTGAACGCCGCATGCGCCTCGAGAATTTCATGCGCGTTTTCCGCCGACAGATCCGCGCCCGCCACGATTGCATTGGGCATGCCGTGGCCTTCGTTATCGGCGACTTGCTGCAGCCAGCGCGTCTCTTCAACGGGGTCGTCCGGATCGTGATTCGCGTCCACATGCACGGTCTTCAGCACCTGCACCGAGCCCGTCTCGCTCAAATAATCCTTGATCAGATAGTCATGCTTCAGGTCGCGTG